>NZ_JBALPC010000048.1:0-25620 GCF_036965225.1 Bacillus sp. JJ1474
ACTAGTACGTCCTGTACGTCGGGGGTAGGCGCTGGAGCTGGACAAAATAGGGGGATATAGAAATGATTGTCGAAGAAATCATGTGGACAGAAGTTGTGGCATTATCGAAAGATGATAGCATCGCAAAAGCCATTAAACTAATGAATGAGAAGAAAATTCGCCACCTGCCAATTATTGATGAAAATCAGCGCTTAATTGGATTAGTAACAGACCGAGACATACGTGATGCCACTCCTTCCATCCTTTTTGAAACAGAAAAATTTAAAGAGCTTTTACAAAATCCTTTGAAAATGATTATGAAAACAGATATTATCACTGGACATCCCCTCGATTTTGTAGAGGAAGTATCTGCGATTCTTTACGAGCACCGCATTGGCTGTCTGCCAATATTAAAGGATGATAAGCTTGTTGGTATTGTCACAGAGACTGATTTACTAAGGACATTAGTTGAATTAACAGGTGCCCATCAGCCAGGCTCACAAATAGAAGTAAAAGTACCAAATAAAGCTGGAATGCTCTACGAAATAACAACGGTCATTCGAAACCGTAAAGCAAATATTCAAAGTGTGTTAGTTTATCCCGATAAGAAAGATGAAAAATATAAAATAATCGTTTTAAGAGTCCAAATAATGAACCCACTTTCCATCATTAAAGATTTACAAGATGCTGGTCATCAAGTATTGTGGCCTAATGATCCGGAGCAATCATCATGATTCAAGATTCTGTTTTTGTATTTTCAGAGGATTTGCTGAACTATAAATTCAGTGAGAACCATCCTTTTAATCAATTAAGGATTAAACTTACACTCGATTTACTAATGCATTTAAATTCTATTGAGAAACATCAGATCATTGCGCCAAGAAGAGCATCAGATGACGAATTGGAGCTAATACATGACCCCAATTATGTGAATGCGGTCAAACTGGCAGGGAGCGGCCAGCTTTCACAAGAAATAGCTGAGAATTATGGGCTTGGCACAGAAGACACTCCCGTATTCCCTAAAATGCATGAAGCAAGCTCGCTCCTAGTTGGAGGAACTTTAACAGCTGTTGATCATGTCATGAGCGGCCGTTCCAAGCATGCACTTCACCTTGGGGGAGGCCTCCACCATGGCTTTAGGGGAAAAGCTTCAGGCTTTTGTATTTATAATGATAGCTCAGTCGCTATTAAATACATTCAGGAAAAATATAAAGCCCGAGTTCTATATGTCGATACAGATGCCCATCATGGTGACGGTGTGCAATGGTCATTTTATGATGATCCTAGCGTATGTACACTTTCTATTCATGAAACTGGCCGATACCTATTTCCAGGAACAGGAAATGTTAATGAACGGGGTCAAGGTAAGGGATATGGGTATTCTTTTAACATACCTGTTGATGCATTTACGGAGGATGATTCCTGGCTAGACATATACCGTACTTCTTTAAAAGAAATTGCAGCGTATTTTAAACCGGATGTGATCCTAACACAAAACGGTGCTGATTCGCATTATTTAGATCCACTGACACATCTTTCATCAACCCTTAATATTTATCGCGAAATTCCGAAGCTAGCTCATGAAATAGCCCATGAATACTGTGATGGCAGATGGATTGCAGTAGGTGGAGGTGGGTACGATATATGGCGGGTAGTCCCTCGTGCATGGGCTTTAATTTGGTTGGAAATGACGAACAAGCAAATTGGTACCGGAGACTTGCCATCGGAGTGGGTGAATAAGTGGAAGGATGCTTCACCCGTTCCGATTCCAATACATTGGGATGACCCCGGCGACATGTACAAGCCAATTCCAAGAAAAATGGAAATTACAGAAAAAAATAAACAGACACTTGATAAGGCCTTATATCCGATACGAAACCAAAGTAAAAAGACAAGTTAAAAAAGCATTTAATCGCAAAAGGACCCAACAGGGTCCTTTTATTTTGTAACAAGCTCATCTTTACAGTATACCGGATCGGAAATAACCATTTCCACTCGGCTATTTTATTATTTTGTTGAGCTTCGTTCTTCGATGCGGTGAGGGAGTACGATGATATGATCTGTTACTTCTTCCTTGTTCATATATTTCGTTAAGAGTCTCATCGCAACTGCGCCAATATCATAGAGCGGCTGTACGATTGTCGTTAGCTGCGGGCGAACCATTAACGACAATTTCGTGTTATCTGAGCTGATTACTTCAAAATCCTCCGGAACATTGAAACCTCGATCCTCAGCGCCATGAACAAGGCCAAGCGCCATTTCATCTGAAGAAGAAAAAATCGCGGTTGGTTTTGTTTCAGCCTCAAGTAGCTTTTCAAATGCTTCAATTCCTGAATCATATGTGTAATCACCTTCTGCCACTAATTCCTCCTTAAATGGCAGACCTTTTTCAGCCAAGGCACGTTTGTAGCCTTCAAGCTTTTTCACACTATTAATAGGATCATGGGATGGTCCTATGACAATAGCCACATCTTTATGGCCTCTATTTATAAAATTAATAATTACATCATATGTTGCCTGCTCATAATCAATATTAACGGAAGGAATTCTTTCTGTTTCTTCTATTGAACCCGCTAACACAATTGGCACAGGTGACTTCTCAAATTCCTGTACTAGCTCCTCAGTTATATTTCCACCCATAAATACAATTCCATCTACTTGCTTTCCAAGCATTGTATTAATTAAATGAAGTTCCTTATCTAAATTTTGATCTGAATTACTTAAAATAATATTATATTTATACATTGTGGCGATATCTTCAATTCCCCTAGCCAGCTCGGCAAAAAAGATATTTGAAATATCTGGAATAATTACCCCAACCGTTGTTGTTTTTTTACTAGCTAGTCCGCGAGCAACAGCGTTTGGGCGATATCCTAGCCTTTCAATGACTTCTGATACTTTTTTTCTTGTTGCGGGCTTTACGTTAGGATTTCCGTTTACTACCCGGGAAACCGTTGCCATGGAAACGTTAGCCTCTCTTGCAACATCATAAATGGTTACATTCATCTATATCACTCCTTAAATAATTGGCAAAGTTACTTATTTATTACTAGTTTACAACAAGCAATCATTACCTAGTCACCACGATGTTTGTGAGTGGCTACACAATCTATATTTATGTAACTAATCATACGACAGACTTGGGAATGCCGCAATGTCAAGCGTATAAATTTTACAATTTAAAATAAAAAAGCCTTCTGACAATTAGCAGAAGGCTTCTCAAGTATTATACTCTTGCAAAAGCAGAAGATTTCAGTTCTTTCATAAATTCATCAAACTGCTTTAAATCCATTTGCTGAGCGTTATCAGATAAAGCTACAGCTGGATCTGGGTGAACTTCAGCCATAACTCCATCAGCTCCGATGGCTAATGCTGCCTTTGCTGCTGGAAGAAGTAAATCACGTCTTCCTGTTGAATGTGTCACATCAACTAAGACAGGCAAGTGTGTTTCCTGTTTTAAAATCGGTACGGCAGAAATATCAAGAGTATTGCGAGTAGCACGCTCATACGTACGAATTCCGCGTTCGCAAAGAATGATTTGTCCATTACCCTGTGCCATAATGTACTCTGCGGCGTTAATGAATTCTTCAATCGTTGCCGCAATTCCGCGCTTTAGTAGCACTGGCTTATTGACAGCACCTGCAGCTTTTAAAAGCTCGAAATTCTGCATGTTTCGTGCACCGATTTGAATAACATCAATATAGTTAACAGCTGTTTCAATATCATTAGGGCTAACAATTTCACTGATAACAGCTAAATCGAATTCATCGGCAACTCTTTTTAAGATTTTAAGACCTTCCAGTCCAAGTCCCTGGAAATCATATGGGGATGTTCTCGGTTTATACGCTCCACCGCGAAGCAGCTTAAGCCCCTTAGACCTAACAGCATCAGCAACTGTTGCAACCTGCTCATACGATTCAACTGCACAAGGGCCAAATACTAAATGCTGATTTCCATCACCAATCTTTACTCCTTTTAAATCAACAATCGTATTTTCAGGCTTTTTCTTTCTTGAAACAAGAAGTGCTTTACGATGATCATCCTCTTGCAGTTCTAATCCCGCCTTAAAAATCTCCTTGAACACATGTTCAATTGTTGAATTTTCAAAAGGGCCGTCATTATGCTCTTTTATTAAATTGAGCATATGGCGCTCACGGACAGGATCATAGCGGTGAACACCTTGTGTTTCTTTCGCCTTTCCAATTTCCTGAACCAACTTCGCTCTTTCGTTGATTAGTGAAAGAAGCTGTAGATTTAGTTCATCTACACGATCTCTCAACTGATTAAGTTCATTACTCATTTCCTGTCCCTTCCCTTCTCAAATTTAATTTTTGAGTCCGATATGAATGAAATTGGATGACTTATTCATTCTCATCCGAATTTTAATGCTGAATAAATAATATTTTCAAAAGGATTATTTTCTATTCCGCATTTGTTTCTGCTCATTCTACTTTATCGCCTCGTAAATATGTGGTACATTTTTAATAATTAGAATTATTATATATGAAATCTTCTGACATGTCACTAATTATTTCTTTAATAATTAAACGCTTTTCTGTAATAAAGCGTTTTCTTTTATCATTCATTTTACTTTTTCTTATTAGTCAAAGAAGGTGTGTAAACTTGCTTGAACAAAAGAAGCTGTTTGCTTTAGATATAGGCACTCGTTCTGTGAATGGGATTATTTTAGATGAAACTGAGGGCAAATATCATGTTGTTGATATCCTTGTCAAAGAACATACGGAACGTGCCATGCATGATGGACAAATTCATGATGTATTAGCAGTCTCCAAAATTATTACCGAAATTAAGGAAGAACTAGAAATAAAACATGGTTCGCTAAAAAAGGTCTGTGTCGCTGCTGCTGGCCGTGCCTTAAAGACAGAACGCGCTAAAGTAAGTATTGATATTAACGGCAAGCCATTAATTCAAAAAGAAGATATCCTTCATTTAGAATTAAGTGCTGTTCAACAGGCACAAGCAATTGTAGCAGAGAAATATCAATCAAACAAAACGTACTATTATTGTGTCGGTTATTCGGTTCTTTATTATCGATTGGATGGAGAAGAAATCGGCAGTTTAATTGACCAGCAGGGGGAAGAAGCCTCTGTCGAAATTATTGCTACCTTTTTGCCTAAGGTTGTTGTTGAATCCCTTCTATCGGCTCTTCATCGTGCTGGACTTGAAATGGAAGCTTTAACACTAGAGCCAATTGCGGCCATTAATGTTCTAATTCCCCCATCTATGCGCCGGTTAAATGTGGCTTTAGTGGATATTGGGGCAGGAACCTCTGATATTGCGATTACAGATCTTGGAACAATTATTGCTTATGGAATGGTTCCGGTAGCTGGGGATGAGATTACAGAAGCGATCAGTGATCAGCTCCTTTTGGATTTTCCTTTAGCAGAAAAGGCAAAAAGAGAACTGCTTAACCATGATTCGATAATGGTTACAGACATACTTGGATTTGAATCAGAGATCCAAAAGGATGAAATCGTTCAAAGGATTTCTCCTGCATTAGAAAAGCTAGCAATGTCAATATGTGAGGAAATACTTGATCTAAACAACCAGCAGCCGCCAAAAGCAGTGATGCTTGTAGGTGGTGGGAGCCAAACACCAGAGTTGCCAAAACGGGTGGCGGAAAAATTAAATCTCCCCGAAAACAGGGTCGCAATCAGAGGAATTGATGCGATACAATCTTTGACTTTATCAGATCATATTACAAAGGGACCTGAGCTCGTTACGCCAATAGGAATTGCTATAGCTGCCCATAAATCCCCTGTTCAATACAAAACTGTTTATGTAAATGACCAGCCCGTACGATTATTCGAAGTAAAACAATTGACTGTTGGCGACTGTCTTCTTGCCGCTGGGATAAAGATGAACAAATTATATGGAAAACCAGGTTTGGCCATGATAGTGAATCTAAATGGACAAAATATCACAATTCCTGGCGGACATGGAGAAGCTCCATTAATTCTATGCAATGACAGCCCATGCTCATTAGAAAGCGTCATACAAAATGGAGATCAGCTCATTGTTGAGAAAGGCAAGAACGGTCAAACTGCAGAGGTGCTCATAAAGGATCTAATCGATGAAATTCCATCGAAACAAATCAAAATAAATGAGCAGCACTATATCGTTACTGCTTCATTAATTTGTAACGGGACTGCAGCTTCACCAGATAAGCTTGTAGAAGACCGTGATTCGATCATATGCAAAATTCCTGAAACGGTGGAAGAGATGCTCGTTTCTCTTAATTTGCATGAACTGCTTGCTGAAATTAGGCCTTTCCGAGTTAATTTGAATGAAAAAGAAACCTTTATTCCTCCCCTTTCTGGGAAAATATACCGGAACGGAAAGGAAATTAAATCCTATCATAGTTTTGAACATGGAGATCATATTGTTATTGAAAAAAAGGCGGCTATTTCTGTACGTGAATTTGCCCAGCTTAAACAAATCATGCTGTCACAAAACATCCCAGTCTCCTTTAATGACAAGAAGATTAACCTTAGAAAGCCTGTCTCCACAGTGAAGAGGCAAGGAGTTACGTTACTGGAGGACGACTTAATCCAGGATGGGGACCATTTAATAATTGAACAAGGCAGAATCGAGCCATTTATTTTTCAGGATCTGTTTGGCCATGTGGATATTGATATACCAGCAGAATCTAATGGAAACTTTGTCTTGCTAGTTAATGGGGCACAGGCCAGATTTCATAGTACAATTGAACCCGGAGACGATTTAAAAATTGTTTGGCCCATTAAAACAACTGCTTTGAATAAATAAAAACATCCAAAACCGTAACGGGTTCGAATTTAAAGTATAAATGACAATTAGTAATAAAAATGCTGAAGAAAACAGCTAATGATACTGAATACAAAAATGCGCAGAGAATATAATACTCTGCGCATTTTTTATTGGGCTTAGCACCCGTACTATTAGTGATGCGGACTTTTTAAAGGACACAGAATCCTTTATTTGATAAAAACAAGAAGATAATGACGAATTTTCATCAAATAAAGGAACGTGTGTCCGATACTGCCCAAAAATCGGCTTGTTTTCAAAAATAACGGAACCAGAGTCCGCTAAAAACGGATGTTTTTTATTTATGTTCCTTTATTGCATTCGTTAATGAATCATAGGTAATTTTCCAATGAGAAGTATGCCAGGCCAATTCGCCATTATTAATTAGCAGTGCCTGAGGCGATTCGTGTTTAATATTATATTTCTCCGCAATGTGGTTAGATAAAGGGCGATCCTCTTGAACAACCAAATAATATATTTGCTGGTTCTCATGTTCACTAGCAAAGCTCTCATACTCTTCATACGCAGCCTGACTAATAGGACATGTAGAGCTATGCTTTAAGATCATTACTTGCTCTGAAGCTTGCATAACCTGTTCAAATTCTTCATTTCCATTAAACCTTTTCATATCACTTTCCCCCAAATTAATGATTATATTTATGCTCCGTTTCATCAAAAGCTTTTTTCGTTTCTTCTAGCTTTTTCTGTATTTCATCATTATTGGCGCCTTGTTTATTGCTAACTGCTGTCTTATTTTCTTCAGCGCCGCCAGTCAAATTTTCTATTGGCTTTATGCTTTTTACCTTATTCACCAATTCAATGGATTGTTTGGATACGGATTGTGCAAGGACATTTGATTTCTCCTTGGCGGCCCCAGCAAACTGGGTACCCTTAGACATAGCTGATTCACGTAATTGCCCTGTTTTTTCTTTTAAAACAACAGCCTGTTCATTAATATTATTTCTTAATTCCTTTCCAGATTTAGGTGCAAGGAAAAGTGCTGCAGCCGCACCAACCATTCCGCCAATTAGTGCGCCTATTAAGAAATCCTTTGTATTAATATTTTCCTCTGATTTTGATTGACCTTGTTCATTTTGGCTTCTCTCTTGACTACTCATACCCTTATCCCTCCTAAAAATTTCTTTCTCTAATCCATCTTTTCTGAGGCACAGGCTTGTCAGCTGAAACCTCATCGGATTGAGCTTGTTTTCTCATTTTCCATTTGTCCTTTAACTCCATGATAATCTGACTCCATTGAACAACTTGAGAAATTCTATCTTTATTTTCTTCTAGTTGATTATCGATAGAGCGCGAAATCTTCTGGATGGACCCATTGAAGCCTCGAACAGAATCCCCTACTTCCTTAACTGCATTTACAACACTGCCTAGACTTTCTGATTTATGCTGTATATCCTCTGCAAGCGCATTCGTTTTTTCGAGTAATGCCGTTGTTTCTCTTGTTACCCCTTCTAACTGCCCCTCCAATCCTACTAACGTTTTCGAAACACTATCTAGTGTAACTTGAAGAGACTTAAGTGTTTTTGATAGGTAAATGACAAGAACGAGAAAAGCAATGGCGATGACTGCTATACTTAAATATAAAATAATCTGCACTTTGATGACCTCCATTTGTCCTAGCTATTTATCTTTTTCCCCAGTTGCTATTAACATAAACCTCCTAATCAATAATGAATTCCATTTAATAGATCAATTTCCTGTTAGTATTCCATCATATCTATACATTGGTCATTTTAACATAATTGCCCAATGATAAAATATATTATTAAACAAAAAATTCGAATTAGGATACAATATGTATTGTTAATATGAATTTGTTTATATCGGAGGGAAATAGGATGAAAGATCCTCGTATTGAAAAACTAGCAAAAAATTTAATTAACTATTCTATTCGTCTTCAAAAGGGAGAGAAAGTCCTAATTGAAAACTTTGGTTTACAAAGAGAGCTTGTAACCGCACTTGTTAAAGAAGCTTATGCTGCAGGGGGTTTTCCTTTTGTTCTATTGAAAGATCATCAGGTTGATCGCTCTCTCCTTTTAGGAGCACAGGAAGATCATTTTAATCTAATGGCTGATTTTGAAGCAAGTGTTATGAGCCAAATGGATGCATACATCGGGCTCCGATCAGGAAATAACATCAATGAACATTCAGATGTTCCTGATGATAAAATGAGAATCCATGGAGCAACGGTCGGGAAAAAGGTGCATCGTGAAATTCGCGTACCGAAAACAAAATGGGTTGTCTTGAGATATCCGACATCCTCTATGGCTCAATTAGCGAAAATGAGCACAGAAGGCTTTGAGGATTTCTATTTTAACGTTTGTAATCTCGATTATGGAAAAATGGACAAAGCCATGGATAATCTTGTTGAATTAATGAATAAAACCGATAAAGTTAAAATTACTGGCCCTGGAACAGACCTGACCTTCTCTATCAAAGATATCCCAGCCATCAAATGCTCCGGTCAGATGAACATTCCAGATGGAGAAGTTTATACAGCTCCTGTCCGTGATTCTGTAAATGGTGTGATTACATATAATACTCCATCACCGTATAATGGATTTACCTTTGAGAATGTGAAACTAACATTCAAGGATGGAAAAATCGTAGAAGCAGAGGCAAACGACACAGACAGAATTAATAAAATTTTTGACACGGATGAAGGTGCCCGCTACATTGGGGAATTTGCTATTGGTGTAAATCCGTTTATTTTACACCCAATGCAGGATATTTTATTCGATGAAAAAATTGATGGAAGCTTCCATTTCACCCCTGGCCAATGCTATGACGAAGCATACAATGGAAATCAGTCCAATATCCATTGGGATATGGTTAATATTCAGCGACCTGATTACGGCGGCGGTGACATCTACTTCGATGACCGTTTAATTCGGAAAGATGGACGCTTCGTTATCCCTGAATTAGAAGCACTGAACCCTGAGAATTTAAAATGAGTATAAAAAAAGATGCGGTTTAAGAAGCCGCATCTTTTTACATTTATAATTGATTTTCGTAAGCTTCTTGAAACTTTTGAATATCTCCAGCACCCATAAAAATAAGTACGCTATTTTCATGTGTTTTTAAAATAGCTGTATTTTCTTCTATTAATAGGTTGGCACCAGGGATTTTTTCCTTCAAATCCTCAATTGATAATTTTCCGTGGTTTTCTCTTGCGGAACCAAAGATTTCACATAAATAAACCTTGTCAGCCAAATTCAGGCTTTCGGCAAAATCCTCTAGAAATGCCTGGGTTCTCGTAAAAGTATGCGGCTGAAAAACACAAATGATTTCACGATTAGGATACTTTTGACGCGCAGCATCAACAGTCGCTTTAATTTCTGTTGGATGATGGGCATAATCATCAATGATTATTTGTGAACCAATCTTTTTTTCTGTAAATCTTCTTTTAACCCCGCTAAAGGTTTTAAGGTAGTTTTGAACAATTTCAGAATCCATTTCCTCATAATGGCATAACGCAATAACTGCCAATGAATTTAAGATATTATGGTCTCCAAACGTCGGAATAGAGAAGGTTTCATAAAATGTATTTCTAACAAATACATCAAAGGTTGTTCCTTCTGTTGATTTGACAATATTCCGTGCTTGAAAATCATTTTCTTCACCAAATCCATAAAATAAGACAGGTACCTTTGCTTGAATTCGCTGCAATTGTTCGTCATCACCACATGCGAAAATCCCCTTATTCACTTGCCATGCCATTTCCTGGAATGCAGAAAATACATCCTCAATATTAGCAAAGTAATCAGGGTGATCAAAATCAATATTCGTCATGATGGCATAATCAGGGAAGTATGATAAGAAATGCCTTCTATATTCACAAGCTTCGAAAACAAAGTACTCAGCATTCTCATCCCCGTTTCCCGTTCCATCGCCAATAAGGAATGAAGTTGGTTTTGCACCTTTCATGACGTGTGCAAGCAAGCCTGTAGTAGAAGTTTTCCCATGAGCGCCTGTAACGGCAACACTTGTAAAATCCTTCATAAAATCACCAAGAAACCGGTGGTAACGTACAACAGGCAGTCCAAGATTCATTGCTTCTTCGATTTCTTCATGCGTATCCGGGAAGGCATTTCCAGCAATAATGGTCATTCCAGGTTTTATATTTTCCTTTTGAAAGGGAAGGATCTTTATTCCAGATTGCTCGAGGGCCAGTTGTGTAAAAAAGCGTTTTTCATAGTCTGAGCCTTGTACTTCAAAATTCATATCATGCAGCACTTGCGCCAAGGCACTCATTCCGGACCCCTTAATACCTACGAAATGGTAAATAGTCATATAAAGAACCTCCAACCATCGTATATCTGTAAAACAGTATATGACATTCATCTAGTTTTGCGCATATCCTAATTTAGGACATGTTTAGTCAAAAAATTTAAAATGTGTGATTAAACCTTCGCTTTTAAATCTCTTTTTACGTTATATTTCATCATATTCAAACATTATATCACTATTTATTTTCAAAAACTATGTAATGAAATCCCAGCCAGAAAACTGTAAATGTATTTCATTGATAAGCTCCATGTGCCATCAATGGTCATGGAGCTTTTCAACTCTTTTCTATTCAACCTTTTCTAGGCCCGGGTTTGGACGGTAGCGTCTTCCGGCCTTAGCCGCATGCTTTCCATTAATTAAAACATTATCACCTGTAAAGCCAATATTAATCTTTAATAAGCTGCTTCCTACCCCATACATGTCTACTGGAACACCTTGCTCTTCAAATTCCAGAATTCGGGACTCGTTAAAGCCGCCGCTAACGACAATTTTCACATGATCGAAACCTTCATCATCTAGTGCTTTTCTGAGCGCAAAAATTAATTCTGCATTCACCCCTCGCGGATCAAAGGTTCCTAATACATGCTGATTTCTCAAGAAATACTGATCAATCATCGTGCGGGAAGTATCAATTCGGACACCCTTCAGGTCTTTACCAAAGACTCTTGCTACCTTTAAGGAGTCTGTAATGGCGTCATTGTTATAATCGACTAGAGATACTAGCTCATCTTCCGGGAATGTTTCCTGGTATGCCTTTGTTGCAGCAACGAGATCTCCATTAAACATCTGAATAAGAGCATGGGGCATCGTGCCCATTCCTTGTTTGCCCCACCATTCATTCATGGCATGGGTTGCTTGAGCAGTAGATCCTCCAATATAAGCTGCATAGCCATCCCCAGCTTGTGTTGTATAGTGATCATCACGGTCGCCCATGAAGATCACTGGCTTTTGAGTTCCTGATACACTTGCTGCCTTAACAACATTATACACGTGCGAAGCGACTGACGTTCGACGGGAGAGTATCCCATCAATCACTCCTTCTAAATATCCAAAGCTTTGATATTTCCCTGTAATCGTTAATACTGTTTCAAATGGCGCAATTTTGTCGCCATCCTTTAATGAATATATTTCGAGTTCGTCTGGATTATCAGCAAATGTTTTAAGAAGTGCTATAACTTCATCTGTTCCACACAAAACAGCATGTTCTTTTTGAAAAAATTGCATCGTTACAATAATATCTTTATGATATTTATTCACAATCTCTCTAGTCTTTAAAAAGTACACCGCAGAAAACCAGCCATCTCTAATCCGTTCATCAAATTTAAAAGTCTGGTTTGTTAAACGTTTTATTTCCCCTTTTACCTTAAGTTCTATTTCCTTCATCCGTAAGCTCCTCACATACCGTTCGTAATCCTTAGGTTGTAGATAATATTTATTATTATTATTTTTAACATGCAAGTAAAGAATACCATGGATTAATTTATTGTACTAGAGTCTAAAAGTGATTCAAGCTCTTCGGCTGTAATCAGAACCTCTCTCGGCTTACTTCCGCGTGTCTCCGAAATAAATCCCTGTTTCTCCATCATGTCGATTAGGCGTGCAGCACGATTATAGCCCACTTTGAATCTTCTTTGCAGACTGGAGGTCGATGCAGCACCTTGATCTATTACAAATTCACATGCTTCATAAAACAACTCGTCTTCTTCCTCAGTGATCTGTGCCTTTTTCAGCAGTTCTTCCTGTTCAAATAAATATTCCGGATCGCGTTCCCTTCTAACATGTGCAACGACATCATCAATTTCCTGATCAGAAACATACGTGCCTTGGAGACGAATAGGTTTAGATGACCCGTTTTCTAAGAAGAGCATATCTCCACGTCCAAGCAGCTTTTCAGCTCCGCTAATATCAATAATCGTTCGCGAGTCAATTTGCGAGGAAACAGAGAAAGCAACTCTCGTTGGAACATTTGCTTTTATTAGCCCAGTAATAACATCAACAGATGGTCTTTGTGTAGCAATAATTAAATGAATTCCACAGGCCCTTGCCTTCTGAGCAATCCGGCAGATCGCTTCCTCGACATCCGCAGGAGACATCATCATTAAATCAGCGAGCTCGTCAATAATAATCACCATGTATGGGAGCTTATCTGAATATCGCTTATGCTCTTCAGCGAGCTCATTAAAGCGGCTTATATCCCTTACACCTGTATGTGCAAATAGCTCATATCGGCGTTCCATTTCCTCCACTGCCCATTTTAATGCTGCAGTAGCCGCCTTGACATCCGTAATAACTGGGCTCACAAGATGTGGAATGCGATTATATGGAGCGAGCTCGACCATTTTCGGATCGATTAATATGAGCTTAAGCTCATCAGGTGTAGCTTTATACAAAAGACTGACTAGAATCGTATTAATGCAGACACTTTTTCCTGACCCGGTTGCCCCTGCAATTAGGCCATGCGGCATTTTACGCAAATCTGTGACAATGGGATTGCCCGCTATGTCCAGTCCGAGAACGGCTGTTAATGGAGAACTACTGTCCTGAAACACTGGACTATTAATAATTTCGCTTATAAATACAGGTCTGCTCTTCTTGTTTGGGACTTCAATTCCAATTGTATGCTTGCCCGGGATGGGTGCTTCAATCCGGATATCCCTTGCTGCAAGGCTTAACTTTATATCATCAGATAAATTTGTAATTTTGTTTACCTTTACACCTGGTTCAGGCTGCACTTCAAACCTAGTAACAGAAGGACCTTGGGTAACATTAACGACATGAGCGTGAACATTGAAGTTTTTTAAGGTTGAGTTTAACAGCTCCTCCTGTTCAATAAACCAATCTGAAGATTCCTCCTTATGGACTGGCGACAAAAGCAGGCTTTTGGCTGGGAATTGATAATAGGCAAGCTCCTCTTCTATTTCTGCAGCTGGTGCGGCCTCCTGAATGGCAGAGACGATTTCTTTCTCTGCATGAAGAACAACTTCCTCCGCCTTTGGAGCTGTATATGGCTTTAATTGATTAATGAGCTTTTGCTTATCATTCTTGAGCATAATAACATTGAATGGGATATGCTTTCTCGCTGATGGTTGGACTTCTTTTTCCTCAGGTGCTGGTGGCTCTTCCTTTTCCGCAGCTACTGGTGGCTCTTCTGTTTCATCAGGTGCTGGCTGCTCTTCCGTTTCATCAGCTGCTAGTTGCTCTACCGTTTCCTCAGCTACTGGCTGCTCTTCCGTTTCCCCAGCTGCTGGCTGCTCTTCCGTTTCATTAGCTACTGGTTGCTCTTCTGTTTCCTCAGGTGCTAGCTGTTCTTCATTTTCTTCAATTGCTGGCTCTTCAGCAAATAAAGCCACAGCTTCTTCTATTTCAGCTTCTCTATAAAAATGATCTGCAATTAGGAATTCTTTTTCCTGTAATTCCTCCATATCCGAATCCTGCTTTTTCTCTATAAACGGCTCTGCATGTTCAGGCTGTTTAGTCAGGTCTTCCATTAAAGAATCAACAAAAGAGTTTAAATCCTCTGATGCTGATTTGCGCCCATTTGCAAGTTTTTTCTTAATATCATCGTAAGTAATGTTTTTTGGCTCATATTTATTCAGTGATTGCTTCGTTCGTTTAATAGGTTCTACAGTTATTGGACGTTCAAATCCATAGATGGGCGATGGAATTTCAGTTGGGCGAAAGGGATCTTTTCTTGGAGATGCTTCCCTTTTTTCTTTTACACTATGAACCTTCTTCTCCTTGAGCGAGGGTTCGTTTCTATTGGGTCTATGTTCGGGATTGCGTGCAGCCTGTGGCCTTTCTTCCCTTTTTAATCTAGGCTCTCTTTTTCCTGGCCCATGTTTTTCATCTGGAATCAGCGGAAAACGAAATTGTCCTTTAGGATATTGATATAACACCTTAGCATTAACATCTTTAGAAGGTTCTATTTGATTGTTCATATCAGATCTATCTAGCTGATCTTGACTCATAAAATCTTGGTCATCATTATTCTTATGCTCGTCATTTTTGAACATTTGAAATAGCTTTCTAATCCAACTCAATTTATACCAACTCTTTCTTTAATTCTATCTTTTCCATTTTAACAGTATTTCGCGGAAATTGGAGAAAAAATAAGAGATTGAGTCTATTGGGGCAATTTTTTCAAGTAAAAAGGACCACATTTATGTGATCCCTTTAGTTAAAATTAAGTCTTCTATTTCTTTTTAGTTTGACCAAGGATAAATATTGGTTCCAGCTCCCCGTTTTCATAAAGGAAGGATAAGGCTGTGATAGGTACTCTGCCGCTTGCAAAAAAGCTCATAGTCATCTCTGAGAGAATGTCATAACCGGTGTCGTTCATAATATCAGCAATAATTAACACATCCTGATGCGGTACAGCCACAGCCATTGTGCCTTTCATTTGCTTTGCCTTTTCTTTAAGAAAGGCATCATTTAAAATTCTGCTGGCATCGTAGCCGTCATTTTTATTTAAGAAATAAAACGTATTTCCAGCAACTGTGTCACTTTTCAAATCGGTTGGCAGTGATCGAACGTTAAATAAGGCAATTTCCTTTATACGTTCTGGAACCCAGCCTTCCTTTTGAATGAGGCTAGAATCTATTAAGCGGTAGGTAGTACCTAGGTCCAGGGCATAATAAATTCTTGTCTCTGCAGTATGATCATCTGTTAAAAATGGGATTTCTTCCTCAGATTCAATCGGAAATGAAGTTGAACGAATAACTGGGAAGATGTTTTTTTCATAACCTGACAGCTGAATAGGGGACCCATCCATTGCTTGCAAGCCTTCCTCCACATAATATACAACCTCATCAATTGCTTTTTCCTTCTGAAGTTCCCATTTTGCAATAATCCCTGGTAAAGAGATTGTGATACCCTTTCCAGATTGCTTATTTTCGATGCGGAGCTCATCTTTTTTCCTGTCAAAAGAAAAAGTACGATTCACATTCGCTAATCGTTTCTCCAATTCCTTTTTCATTTTTAAACTATCCATTTTCATTACAGGTTCCTCCTTGTAGGAACTTTTTACAAGCAAAGGGGCCAGACCCCATTATATGTTAGGGCGACCCCTTACGAATCAGTCCATCAAATATTACTTCTCAAGTTTTTCAATAAAATTCTCAATTTCTTCTTGAGTTTTGCGGTCTTTACTGACAAATCGGCCTAATTCCTTCCCATCCTTATAACCAATAAAGCTTGGAATGCCAAAAATGTCAAGCTGGCCGCATAGATCAATAAAATCATCTCGATCTACATATATAAACGTAAATTCCTGATATTTTGCTTCAACTTCAGGTAAGATTGGTTCAATCACACGGCAATCTGGACACCAATCGGCAGAAAACATAAAGATATGCTTCCCATTATCTCTTAGCTGTTCAAATTGTTCCATAGATTCAAGCTTTTTCATTTCCTTCTCCTCCAGTGTGGATTTTCATAATACGAAATCAAATCCAGCTTTTTTCTCATATATTCAGATAATATCAAACTTAACACGACTGGACCATTAATTTGCAATTAAAACATTTTCAAGATTAAATCTAGCCCAATTCCTATTGTTTTAAACGCCATTATTTTACCTTCAAAACCGCTCGTTTCCATCCCTGCAACAGCAACGTTTCTTTCCATAGTCCAAATGGTTGATTCGAATACTATCACATATTGTCATAACAGGAAAATAGTTCTATAATTAGATAATATTTAAATTTTTTGAACAATTTATGAACGAGTGAGGTGGACAGTTTGAAAACCATTCGCGTCAAACTGGGACTAGTTTTGCTTTTAACTATCGGAGGACTTATTTTATTACTTTCTTTCAATTTTATTCTTCAAACGATTCAAGACAAAAGCAGGGAAAAAGAAACTGCCTTACTTTCAATAGTTGATGGAAGTAAGGAAATTATTTATAACTTTGCGATGACTAGAAAATATGAACAGCAGTTCTTAAGAGCACCAGATCAGCTTGTTGCTGAGCTTGTTATGCAAAGTATTTTAAGAGTGAAATCTGAGTCAAGCAGAATGAGTGAAAAACAAGAAAATGAGAAGATTAAGGATCAATTTGAAAACGTCAATCAAAATGCAGATTCTTACCTGGAGAAATTCATTATTTTATCGGAAATGTACAAGGAAATTGGCTATAGTGATGATAAGGGCCTTAAAGGGCAAATTGCCATTACGGCAAATCAAATAAGTAATCTGACTAAATTGCTAAAAAACCCTAGTATTGATGAACAGTTTTTACTGATGAGGATGTATGAGAAACAGTATTTGGCTACGAGAAATGAAGAATCGTACCAGCAATTTATCCATTCTGGCGAAGCGTTTAAGAGCGAATTAGAAGTAAGCGAAAATCTTAATAGCAGCTCTAAAGCATACCTAGTAAGATGGCTAACGGAATACAATAATGCTTTAGATGCTATCCATACCTCTTTTCAGCAAACTGAGGAATTTATCATCCTGTTTGATGAAGAAGCAAGGTTAATCGAACAAGCAGCTGGCGAGGTCCAAAGAGGCATTATTGCAAATCAGCAAAACATTCAAAATGAGCTAAAAAAACAAAATGCATTTTATACATATTTAATTTATGCCATAAGTTTATCTCTTGTTATCGCATTGGTGATTGGCGGATTTTTATTATCAAAGGGCATTACTAAATCTATTACTCTTCTAAGAGCTGGTGCTGAGAAAATTGGTGATGGGAATTTGGGCTATCGGGTTCCCGCAATAGCAAAGGACGAAATGGGTGAGCTTGCTCGTACATTCAATCATATGGCTGAAAGGGTTCAGCATTCCTTTCTTCAAATACTAGAATCCTCAACCCAACTCCAAGCATCTTCCGAAAACCTGGCCGCGATTTCAGAAGAAACAACAGCACAGGCAAATGAAGTGGATGCGGCTATTAAACAGATCGCCATTGGGGCTGAGAGCCAATCCTCTCATTTAGAAGAGAGCAGAAAAGAGATTGAAAAAGTTTCTAAAGCGATTTACCATACTGAAAATTTGAGCTATGAAATTTTAGAAGAGGCCGCATTAACTGAGGAGGAAGGGCATAACGGAATTAATACCGTCCAAAATCTCCAGAACATTTCTGATCAATTTCTACACCTTGCCAATCATGTAAATGAAAAGGTTAGTGAGGCTGCTTTGCAATCTAGTCATATTACATCGATTGTTGATACAATACAGGATCTAGCTGATAATACAAATCTATTAGCCTTAAATGCAGCAATTGAAGCAGCAAGAGCTGGTGAAGCTGGGAAGGGATTTGCAGTCGTTGCTTCTGAGGTGAGAAAATTAGCAGAACGGTCAAAACAAGAGGCACAGGAAATTCATTCACTTGTTTCTTCTATGAATGAAATTATGGAGAAGCTAATGAATGAAACAGAGCACTTTAATGAATATAAGCTTCTTCAAAGTGAATCTGTCCATAAGACAAAACTGGCTTTTGAAACAATCGTCCAACATGTAAATGGTATCCATAAAAAAATAAATACAATTGGTGCCTCTGTAAAAGATGTACAAGCTACAAACCATGTATTGAATGAACGGATTCAAGAGGTCTTTACCGTTTCTCGAGACTCTGCAGCAGCTTCTGAGGAAGTAGCAGCATCAAGTGAAACACAGCTTGAGGCCATTTCGAAGGTAACTTTAGCAGCAACTGACCTTAGTGTCATTGCTAGTGATCTTAAACTAGAGGTGAACCAGTTCAGGCTTGATTCAACTGATGAAAAGTTATTCGAGAATGCTGGAAATAGCCGCTCCAAATTAAAGAGTATTTTAAACAACCTGAAATCAAAATTACAAAAAAATAGATAAATAAATAAATAAAAAAGCTAAGCATTTCATTTGAGCGAATGCTTAGCTTTTTTTGCTGTTAGAAAGGCATGACACAGATGATTATTCAAGCTTTCTTTACCTCATCTTAACTGACTGAATAATTTCTGCCATATTAACTGCTTCAGCTGATAGATTTTTGGTTTTCGATTGTGTTGTAATTTTAACCCCGCCTACACCTATAGTCAATTCATTTAATTGATTGTCAGCATTTTTAATTAATAAATAGCCAAAATGCCCGTCTTTTGTAGAAAATGTTTCTTTAAAGTCATATTCCTTTTGCTTTAAGGCTGCCTCGTAAATGACTTTACTTTCAGGCCCTTCATGCGGATTATAAAATAGAATATATGTCTTCGAACCATTCTTTAAAATAATATTATTAGGCGTCTCTTTGTTCACTTCAAACCCAAAAGGCAAATAGAACTTTATATCTTCATTTTCATTATTTGTTGCTTTCGGATCTATTTTGAACGATTCACCAACTTCATCCTTTGCAGCAGTTTGCTCTTCTGTTAATGAGGCAGAACAAGCACTAAGCAGTAAAACAACAACAAACAAGAGCAAGGCAGCTTTTGAATGGTTTATCATACTTTCTTCCTCCTTGCATAGGAAAAACCTTCATCCTTTTCTATCATACATTTCTCATCAGTCATCTGGCAACCCTAATACCTTTAAACAAAGGAAACTAATTGGAGTTAATGGTAAAATATATCAGAGAGCGTTCATGGTGGGCGGTATTAACAATATGATCAGTTAACGCTCACTATCATAATATAAGGAGGAATTCACATGGAATTAACAGTATACTTAGCTGGGGAAATTCACTCAAACTGGCGGGAAGAGCTAAAAGAAGAAGCGAGATCACTTAAACTTCCCCTTCATTTCGTTGGTCCGATGGAAAATCACGACAGATCTGATTATATCGGGGAAGAAATACTTGGCAAACAGCCTAATGCTATTTACCGTGATGAAGCAGCTTCAAGAATAAATAATTTAAGAACACAATTATTAATGCAAAAATCTGATCTTGTAATTGCCTTATTTGGAGAGAAATACAAACAGTGGAATACAGCCATGGATGCGAGTGCTGCCGTTGCTTTAAGCAAACCCCTTATCATCATCCGCCCAGAAGAGCTCCATCATCCATTAAAGGAGCTTTCTAACAAAGCAAGTGTTACCGTTGAAACAGTCAATCAAGCGCTTAAAGTTTTAGCATATATTTTTGATGAAAAATAGGATGTGTTTGAGAGGGAGATAGGCTGCTATCTCCTTTATTTTTTCCTATATTCATACTGGCCAGCAAGAAGCTTAACAACATGTGTGAACATTTCTGAACGGCTGATTTGTCCATTTGTAAATATTCCCACAGCTCCTTCTTTTTTGCGGACATCTTCCTTTTCGGTAAATCTCTCCATAACTGGACCTAACTCTTCCCCCTCAAGCAATCTGTCCGCAACCTCTTTTGGAATAGATATTCTAGCCCCGCCTGCAATGATCGGCGGTTTTCCTTCTTCTGCCAATGCTCCCCAATTACATAGAAATAACCCGTACTCCGTCCCGTGTACACCACCTTCAAGACCAATGCCTATATTCCCGCCACCTGCTTCTAATGCACTGTATGCTCTATTGATTGCCCCTTTAATCGTCTCTTCATCTGAAAAAGGCTGGTCACTCACACCAGACGGAACATTAACTGAAATAAATTCTGTTTGATCGTTTTGAAAAACGGATTTGACAGCTGATACCTTTGCTGGATTTTTCGAACCTATGATAATTTTCATAATGCCTGCTCCTCTATTGGTATAGAAAAAAAGGCAACAACTAGGTTGCCCCTTTTCGCTTATCTTTCTGCACATGAAATGCTTCGTCAGCTATATCACTGCTTTTCACACTTAGCTATTTTGACGGATAAACTCTAAAGTTGTGCGGTCGCAAGATTTAACAAGCTTCACGAGTAATTCCTTAGCAGCAGCATAATCATCCACATGAACTATGGAAGCATGAGTATGAATATAGCGTGAGCAAATACCAATTACTGCACTTGGAACCCCTTCATTGGAAAGGTGAACACTTCCAGCATCGGTCCCGCCTTGGGAAATAAAGTATTGGTATGGAATATTATTTGTCTCGGCTGTATCTAGGATAAACTCCCTCATTCCACGATGAGTCACCATTGAACGATCGTAGATGCGCAGAAGAGTTCCTTTTCCTAACTGGCCGAACTCATTTTTATTTCCAGACATATCATTGGCCGGACTTGCATCCAATGCGAAGAAAATATCTGGTTTAATCATATTTGCTGCTGTTCTCGCACCACGAAGGCCTACTTCTTCTTGAACTGTTGCACCTGAATATAAGATATTAGGCAACTTTTCATCCTTAACTGCTTCAAGAAGTTCTACTGCCAAGCCACAGCCATAGCGATTATCCCATGCTTTTGCAAGGATTTTCTTTTCATTCGCCATTGGAGTAAATGGACAGATTGGAACAATTTGCTGACCAGGCTTAATTCCAATTTTCTCTGCATCTTCTCGGTCATCCGCACCAATATCAATTAACATGTTTGTAATTTCCATCGGCTTACTGCGCTTAGCTTCATCTAAAAGATGTGGAGGAATGGAACCAATGACTCCAATCACAGGGCCATTATCAGTAATAACCTGAACTCTCTGAGCCAATAGAACTTGACTCCACCAGCCACCTAATGTTTGAAAACGCAGCATGCCGTTATCCGTAATGGAGGTCACCATAAAGCCTACCTCGTCCATATGGCCTGCAACCATTACAGTTGGGCCATTTTCGTCTCCTTTTTTCACTCCAAAGATACTTCCAAGCTTATCCTGGACAATTTCATCTGCATATTGGCCAAGCTGTTCCCTCATAAATTGACGAACTAAATGTTCATTTCCAGGCGCTCCTGGAAGCTCAGTTAATGTTTTAAAAAGTTGTAGTGTTTTTTCGTTCATGAGATTGCTCCTTTATTTTTCTTCCATATATTTTATGTATGCTTCTATTATTTTACAGAACTTTTTGATTGCTTACCACTAATTCAGTTTTTATCCAAGCTATTTCTTTGATAAGATAGTACAGAGATATAATTTGTTACGTTATTTTACAATGGGGGATGCTTATGAACTGGAAATCATTTTTATTAGGTGTTGGGGTTGGCTTAGCAGGCGGGTATGCCGCAAGGGAGCTGCTTGTACAAAAGACAGCCGTTTCACCTGAAAGAGCACTGTCAAATGCAAAGAATGCATTTAAGAATGAGGGGCCTATTAGCGGATCTTGGATTCATATGCAAACGGAGCCGTATCAAAAGGATCAGCTTAAGTATGATGTATATCGAGGTGGGATATCCAGATATACAGGTGAAGAGACAGAACAATATGAGTTTATTGCTGATGCCAAAACAGGAACGATTCTGGACGCCTATAGGCTCGCTTAAATCTGGAACGGTATTCAAAAAAGCTGCACCTCCCATTGTAAATAAGTAGAGGTGCAGTTTTCTTATTTTTCACGAATTCTATCTAGTTTCTTTACTAAATGGCCGTCTTTGTCCCATTTGACCGCTCGATAAAAAGCATCATGGTAGAAAGTAAACCAGGCGTTGTTTTCCAAACCATATTGGATCCATTTTTCCTTTGCCCAAATCGAGTCCATTGGATAGTCATCATAGGCAAGCACCCATAAGACATTTTGGTGAGCATGGGTTGGCATAATATCGCCCATATGAATGAGTATATCATCTCCATCATCAATGATAATAATGGAGTGCCCATCGCTATGTCCGCCTGTATGCACCATTTTTATAGAGCCTAATGACCATTCATGATCAAAAGTAGTGACCTGATCTTTAAGAGTCTCCCAATTCTCCTTCCAATATGTATTACGAGAGCGAATATTTGGGTCTCTCATTTCATCCCATTCTGTTTGCGAAACAATGATTTTGGCATTTGGAAAAACCGAACTGTACGTATCGCCGATCGGATTAGTTAAACCACATGCATGATCAAAATGCAGATGGGTCATTAGGATATAATCTATTTCTGAAGGTTTAATATTTAGTTCTGCTAAATCCTTTACTACTTGTGATTCCTCAATTACACCAAAATTACGTCTTTGTTTTTCAGTTAATTTCCCATTTCCTAATCCAGAATCCACTAAAATATTTTTTCCTTCTGCCTGGATCAAAATAGGATCTGTGCGGAGTTCAATTTGATTTTTTTCATTACAAGGATATTTCTTAGACCACAGCGGCTTCGGAACGACTCCAAACATCGCTCCTCCATCTAGGAAATTTACTCCGCCATGCAGCCATGTCAGCTTTGTATTTTGCAATTGCATTGTCTCCATGTATTCCCCTCCTGTATTGCATATATTTTATCATTTGTGTTTTACTAGTAGAAATATTTCGAATCTTGATCTCAAAGAAAAAAGCTTACCAAGTGATAAGCTTTTTTATCGATATTGGACTTCACATCGATAGATGCGATTTCCTTTTTTTGAAAATTTCTCTTCATATTCTGTCATAATATTGCCTTCAAACCCACTATTATGAAGATCTAAGCTTACGTCCTTAAGAAGCAGGCCATATTCAGAAAAACTCATTAATGAGAACTCGAACAATCCTTGATTATCAGTTTTGAAATGAATTTCGCCATTTTTCACAAGAATTTCCTCGTAATTCTTTAAGAATGTTTTATAGGTCAATCTTCTTTTCGCATGGCGGGTTTTTGGCCAAGGATCTGAGAAATTCAAATACACTCTATCCACTTCTCCCGCCTCAAAAAACTCCCGAAGGTCGGCTGCATTAACATTCATCAGCTTTACATTGGTCAACTCATCTTCGATGATTTTATCAAGCGCCGTCACAATGATACTATCCTGCAATTCAATCCCAATATAATTAATATTCGGGTTAGCCTTAGCCATTCCTGTAATAAAGCGACCTTTTCCTGTACCGATTTCTATATGAAGAGGCTGTTTCTTTTCGAATACATCCTGCCAGTTTCCTTTATTTTGTTCAGGGGCAGACATGACATATTGGGGATACTGCCCAAGTCTTTCCTTTGCCCACGGTTTATTTCTTTGTCTCATACAGACCTCCTGCTAAATAATATCGTTCAAACCATAACATGCCCATATGAACCTTTGCAACACTAAAATGTGGAAGCGCATTGATCAGGGGGCTGAAGCTGGAAAACTAGAATATTAGGCCATGTATAAATAAAAAAGGGAATTCACAACCTAAAATGAATTCCTCTTGTTTATTATCCACTGCTTAATCTTTACAGGGAGTGATCATGATGCCGATCAGCCATCAAGATAAATTAAATTTATTGAAAGATATATTAAACAATCATCAAATGGACTGCTGTGGATCCGTTTCTGAATGTGAACAATTAAAAAGGCTCGTAAAATCACTTATGATGCAGCCAGGTCTTGATCAATATTCACAATCCGTATTGGAAGAAATTTATTATTACAGTCAGCATGGAAGCCAAGCCGCTCAATTAGACAATCATATTGAAGCCCATCAATCAGAACTTTCACAATGGGTGGACGAAATCAATCAATTCTCATAGCCACCAATAATACCTGTTAGAAATTGGAGCCATTTCTCCATTTCTTGGAACCGAAGTTTATTTTTATGCCATTGGATGGATGTGAGAGTTTGCGCAATGACATACCATTTCATTCTTAAAAGTAAATCATCCGTTAGAGTTAGTCCATATCGGCTGACCCAGTCTGCCCATTCTCTCTTAGGGATGTACCAATAGAGCAGCATGCCTAGATCGATCGCTGGATCTGCAATCATAGCCCCGTCCCAATCAATTAAATACAGCTGGTTGTTTTCTGTAAGCAGCCAGTTGTTGTGATTGACATCGCAATGACATACCGTATTCTCATCACATTGTATATTCAGTAATTCTTTCCTAAGAAACTCAAGGGAAACAATAACTGTTTGATTCTGTCTAAGCTCCCCATCTATTTGCTCTTCAATCATGCGCAATAGCATATTTGGATAAATTGGGGATTTTCCTAATCTTTTTAACATGCCAAGCAGAGGTTTTGAACTATGGATTTTTTTGAGCAGCTTTGCCACTCGTTCATTATTCATTTCTGCTTGTTTGAGCTCTCTCCCATTTAACCATTGCTGGGCCGTAATAACATCACCGGTTTCAAGCCTTTTCGTCCAAACAAGCTTAGGAACAATTCCCTCGGCTGATAATACTGCGAGAAAGGGAGACGAATTCCTTTTCAGGAACAATCTTTGCTCTTCATGCTTGGCAAAAAAAGCCTTCCCCGTTGCACCCCCAGCAGGGACGATCTCCCATTCTTGTCCAAATAATTCTTCCAACATTGTTCACCTGCAATTTAGTAAGCCATTTATGCAAATAGCTGTTATAGAAAAGCGTAAGCGGCTTTTAAACCACTGAAGCTAGACAAAAAAGCGTACAAGCCTCATCATGATGTACATACATAAAGGCTACCAACTGCTTATTAGAAAAGCGGAAGCGCCTTCGGAACAATTAAAGGACAATTGTTCCTGCGATGAATATTCGCAGAAGCCTTCCTTTGTGGTCACCCCCGATAAGCATAAGACGAGCCTCACGGAAAGGTGAGCTCTACCTTTCAGGATTGGCTTATGACCTCAAGGTCGTCAAAAACGCGATGTCCTCCCAAAAGCTTCAC
>NZ_JBALPC010000048.1:25695-30465 GCF_036965225.1 Bacillus sp. JJ1474
CTGTACATCGGGGGTAGGCACTGGAGCTAGACAGTTATCTAACTCTAAAAAGTAATAACTAGTAAAAAGAAATAGAAGGCGGACTAAACAGCAAGCCCGCCATTACAAATATAAATGATCATAAATCTACTCATTATTCAACTATATTATTAAAAGAAAAAAAGCTATTGTTCTATAATTCCCCCAATAGCCATCTTAATAAATTTTATCTCTTACTGCCTTTTTTCGTCAAGTCTATTTATTTAAGTCGACAAAAAACGGCTAACGAGAACATAAGAACTGATGGGCATAAGGGTGATTAAAGGATGTTTAATCACCCTTATTGCATCCAAACCAGCCTTGTTTTCATCTGCCAGCACGTGCCAAACACCTTTTGGAATCTGAACTGATTGCTGGCACTCAGAAGGGTTAAATATCATGATCAAACGATCCCACTGTCCAAATTCACCGACATCCTCTAAAATAATTCCAATTATTTTATTGTCAAAGGGTAAAAAACGTAAATGCTTACGAATTAATTCAGCACTTGAAAACCTAAAAGCTTTGTGTGATTTGCGAATGTTAATCATACCTCTAATATAGTCTACATTGTCTGAATATAAGGATTTTCGATCCCAATCCAAATAATTAATCTCATCTGGAGATCGATAGCTATTTCCAATCCCTTTTTTCGTCCTAAAAAACTCCTGGCCGCTATGCAAAAAAGGGATGCCTTGAGCAAGCAGCACCATTACCGTTGCCAGCCGATGCTGACGCTGGATTATCGGATCTGTTTTTTCTGAGGAACATACTAATAGCTTATCCCACAATGTATGGTTATCATGAGACTCCACATAATTAACAGATTGACTAGGTGAATAGAATAGTCCCTTTTCCTTCTTCTCCAATCCAATACTGCCTGCCAATACCTTCTTAGCTGTCAAATAGTATTGATTATTACCAAGAGCATAGCCCTTATCATATAAATTAAAGGTACTGCCCTTTATCGTATCTCGGAACCAATCATTAAATTGACCGATTCCAGGAAGTTGTGCCTGATTACCAATGTTTGCTTTCACACGGGAAAGCAAAGGGGTATTCAAGTCCCATCCTTCACCTATGATAATCACCGAAGGATCTACTGAATTTACTGCCTTTCTCACCTTGTTCATTGTTTCATTATCTAAAATGCCCATTAAATCAAAACGAAAGCCATCTATTTGATACTCATTTAGCCAATACATCACTGAATCAAGAATATATTTTCGCGCCATCAAACGCTCTGAAGCAAAGTCATTTCCAACTCCGGTTCCATTTGATGGGATCCCAAATTGGTCATGGCGAAAGTAGTAGCCTGGGACTATTTTTTCAAAAGATGATGTTTCTCGAATATAAACGTGATTATACACAACATCTATGATGACTCTAATACCTTGAGAATGGATAGAGTGTATCATCCATTTCAATTCTTTAATTCTTGCATAAGGATCCCCAGGGTCAGTAGAATAACTCCCTTCTGGTGCATTAAAGTGCAGCGGGTTGTAACCCCAATTGTATTCTTTTTTTGGTCTACGTTCATTAACACCTTCAAAATCATGTACTGGAAGGAATTCAATATGAGTGATCCCAAGTTCTTTTACATACGATAAACAAGTAGGAAATCCGTCTTTATCTCTTGTATTAAGCTCTCCCGCTCCAAGGTATGCTCCCTTATTCATTACTCCGCTGTTTGGATGAATGGAGAAATCTCTAATGTGGGTTTCATATATGATCGCATCTGTAGGCTGTTCAAGAGGCGGCAGTGGGGGTTTAGCGGTTTTAGTTTTGTTCATATCAATGATGGTGCCATATTCACCATTCATGCTTACAGCTGTGGCATAAGGATCTGCGGCTTCTCTCCATTCTAAATTAACGCAAAGAAGATAGGAGTATTGATAATATTCTAGATCACGGCAGACTGTCAGCTGCCAGACCCCTTTATCGCCTCTATTCATTTCTAGTATTTCTGGCTCTTTGCTTCCCAAAGGGACTAGTTTAACCTTAACAAGGGTCGCAGTGGGTGCCCAAACTTTAAAGCTTGTTTTTTCTTTCAAATAGGAAAAGCCTAGAGAGCCATTATAGAAAAAAGCTTCATCAAAGGCATTCGTTCGAATTACTGCCCCAATCTGTAAATCTGTTTTCCCTCCGAATTCATCCATGATCCAATATTGCTTGCCAATAATAGGCTCCGCTTCTAATTTACAAATATATTTCATTTTATTTTCTAAAGCTATGCGGCTGAGAATGACCATCTTGGAAAAAGGCTCGTTATTGTCATCCATTATCGAAAAAGAAGTGGAAACCCCTCCATGATAATGAAAAGGAAGTAAGACTGTTATTGTTTGCATTTCATCTAAAAAGGCGGAAAATTCACGCTTAATAGAAGTCATTTATGCTTACCTCCTTTTCGTTTAAGCTGCAGTTCGAGACGACTGGCAGTTTCTTTCGACAAGCTGTGACTATGGCAGGAGTTAAACCGATTTCCTCTCCGTCCGCATGGACATGTAGATGACTGTCTGACTTAATTTGAATACTTCTGCCGGTCAAAAAAGAAACCTCTTTAAATCCTGTATGTCCTCCCCAAAACACTGTAATGAAAATGAGTAATAGTTTTATTCTTGATAGGTTATGAACAACTGTTATATTTAACTTCCCATCAAACGGTGAAGCATCGGGGGAAATTTTCATTCCGCCTCCATAATAAGGCTGGTTGGATACCGTCACAAACCATGCGGAAGGAAACGAATATTCGCTGCCATCAATTTTGAGATCAATTTGTGTTTTTTTATAGGTAAACAAATTTTTTAATAAAAAATAAACATAGACAAATTTTCCGAGAGAGAGGCGGTTAAATACTCCCTTTATCTTGGATTGGTTCACCTCTTTTGAAATAAGAGCATCAAAGCCGGCTCCCATATTATTAATAAAATAGAGTTCTCTATTGTTTTCGATTGTCATTTTTCCAATATCAACGCATACGGTATTCTCTTGTTCTAATTGCTGTAATAAGGTATTAAGTGCCTTGGCTGGGTTTTTGGAAATATTAAATCCTCTTGAGAAGTCGTTGCCTGACCCGCCAGGAATAAAAGACACATGGACATGGTGGAAGTTTGCTGCACCATTAATAACCTCATGCATCGTGCCATCGCCGCCGACAGCTATAATCGTAACTTGACTTCCTTCTGATTTAACGGCAATGGATCGGACAATATCTTTCGCATGACCACGATATTCTGTAAAAAAGGCCATGTAAGGAATCTTTTGTTCAAGGAGAGTCCGTTCCAGCTTTCTCCAAACTTTTTGACAATATCCATTTTTCGCTTGTGGATTAATAATAAAATAAATATTTTTCATAACATCAGCCTTTTAATCGACATTTTAACTTTCGTCTGCTAACTCCCATTCTAACCTTCTTATGGATGACGTTTGGCAATACTGAAGCAAAGCCTGCGCTCCTTTAAGCTGGTTATGCTTTAACGGAGAGCGGAGGTTTCTCATGCTATTAAACCATTCATCATAATTTCTTTTTTCAATCAATTGCACGTCAAATGGTGATGCAGGATAATCGATATAGCCGTTCCGGCAAATAACTGCTTTGTAAATAGGAAAATCAATTTCATTCATCTGAAAAATTTGCTGTACAATTTTTCCTGTCCGATTTAATGCTAAAACCGGATTTAATACCTTTTTTTCCTTGCCTTTCACACGCTTAAGCCAGAATCTTTCTTTTGATCCTATGAAAACAGACAGATCCTCTTCCTCTACAAAGCTTATACACCATACACCAGTAGGGCTGATGATAATGGTTTCTAATTCAACTGGAGCCTTTTTTAATAAAAAAAGCGGGTGATAGAGCACTAGAAACGTATCGGGAAATCGCTGAAGGAAATATTTAAGTCTTTCATCGTAATAATACCTTTTATCGATAAAGGATTTTTCCGTTAAAGTTGAACTTGCCCACTTCATCTGAAAACGAAAGATTTGATCAAGGAATTGATATTTCAAATCCTCTATTGTATCGGGTCTATAAGTAAAACTTGTATGGAAGTCGAGAGACTCCTCCTCGGGTTCCTCCTCTTTTTCCTCTAGTTCTGAATCGAATATCGTTTCATCAATTGATTCACCTTTTCCAAACTTCAACAGACCCTTTAACTTATCCAGTAAAGGCTGCTTTTCGTCCTCTAGCCAATCGGTACTTCCTTGCTGGGTCTGAAGCCCTTCTTGAAAAATGGAGGAATCCTCATTCTCCCAGCCAATTTTCAACTTATCCCATTGCTGTTTTTTAAGTCTAACAAAACGTGAAGGATATAAATAAATATTTTGTTCATAACGTGAAACGTAATCCTGCAATTTTATTAATTGTCCCATTTTACCTGCCTGCCTTGTTAGTACTTTATTTCCCCATTTTCAATTAATTAAGCTTAAAAAAATAGCTATTTATCTAATAAATAAAGAATAACTTTTCTCGAGTTTGAGAACTGTCTAGCTCCACAAGGAACACTTCGGCAGCATAATCATCGCACGAGTAAAAGCGATAGCTTTTAGGAGGAGCGCCTACCCCCGACGTACAGGACGTACTAGTGTCGACAATGCGACAGGACAAGGAAAGCTTCGTCAGCGACACATCGCACGACCAAAAGTGAAGCTTTTGGGAGGACGTCGCGTTTTTGTCGACCTCGAGGTCATAAGCCAATCTGTCAAGAAGGTTAAAGAACAACCTTCCCGCCAGCTTGTCTTATGCTTGTCGGACTT
>NZ_JBALPC010000049.1:0-31754 GCF_036965225.1 Bacillus sp. JJ1474
TCATGACGAGCGTTTTGGATGAGTTCCTTTCAAAACACTCACTATGAAGCGGTCATGACGAGCGTTTTGTATGAGTTCCTTTGGAAATACGCACATGGAGACCGTCATAATTAGTGTTTAAAGTGAGTTCGCTACTAAAGATGTTTACTGATAACCAATCTCTGAATTTCGCTCGTACCCTCGTAGATTTCGGTGATTTTCGCATCACGGAAGTATCGTTCAACTGGATAATCCTCTGTATAGCCATAGCCCCCAAATACTTGGATGGCCTCTGTTGTTACTTCGACAGCTGTTTTGGAAGCAAACAGCTTTGCCATGGAGGCTTCCATTCCACATTTGATTCCTCTTTGGCGAAGATCAGCTGCACGATAGATTAAGAGCTTCGATGCTTCAACAGCCGTAGCCATATCTGCCAACTTGAATCCGATCCCCTGCTGAGCAGCAATCGGCTTTCCGAATTGGACACGCTCTTTCGCGTATTCCGCCGCCGCTTCAAGAGCCGCTTCTGCAATTCCAAGCGCCTGGGCGGCAATACCGATTCGGCCTACCTCCAGATTAGCCAAGGCAATCTTAAAGCCATGTCCTTCCTCCCCAAGTAGATTCTCAGCCGGAACTCTCATATCCTCAAAGCTTAGCTGAAGCGTTCTGGAGCCATGCAAGCCCATCTTTTTCTCGTCTTTTCCGATCACAAGACCCGGCGTATCTTTTTCAACGATAAAAGCGGAAATCCCTCTGCTTCCGAGCTCAGGATTAGTTAAGGCGAATACGATATAAACATCCGCTTCCCCGCCGTTTGTGATAAAAACCTTGGATCCGTTGATCACATAATGGTCACCTTTTTTAACAGCCTTTGACTTCAGGCTTCCCGCGTCAGATCCGGCACTCGGCTCTGTTAAGCAGAAGGCGCCAAGATATTCGCCTGAGGCAAGCTTCGGAATATACTTTTTCTTTTGTTCCTCTGTACCGAAATAAAGGATTGGATTGGTCCCTACAGAGGTATGGACGGAAAGGATAACGCCAATCGTTGCACTCACCTTTGATAGCTCATTGATGGCAATGATGTAGGAGGTAAAATCCATTTCCGCACCGCCATACTGTTCCGGAATGGGAATTCCCATTAGGCCGAGCTCCCCCATTTTTCTTAGAATTTCACGTGGAAACTCGCCTTGCTCCATTTTTTCAATAAAAGGTGCTATTTCGGATTGGGCAAAGTCTCGCACCATTTTTCTCATCATTTCCTGCTCTTCTGTAAATCTCAGGTTCATTTGCAGCCCTCCGTTATTCCTATCGGGTGATTTTTATTTAAGGAAATGCCTATTCGTACGTATAAAAGCCTCTGCCTGTTTTACGTCCCAGCCAGCCGGCCTTCACATATTTTCTTAACAGCGGGCATGGGCGGTACTTATCGTCACCAAAGCCCTCATGAAGCGTTTCCATAATATATAGACAAGTATCAAGTCCAATAAAATCCGCCAAAGTAAGCGGCCCCATCGGATGATTCATACCAAGCTTCATTACTTCATCGATGGCTTCCTTAGAAGCAACCCCTTCATATAGGGTAAAAATGGCTTCGTTTATCATCGGCATCAGCACTCGATTTGACACAAATCCCGGAAAGTCATTGACTTCAACTGGTACCTTTTTGAGCGTTTTCGTAATGTCTTCAATTGTTTGGTAGACGTCATCTGCTGTTGCAAGACCACGAATGATTTCTACTAGCTTCATAACCGGAACCGGATTCATAAAGTGCATGCCAATCACTTTTTCCGGCCGCTTTGTGGCAGCTGCAATTTCTGTGATTGGCAAGGATGACGTATTACTTGCGAGGATGGCGTGTGCAGGCGCAATGTCATCCAGCTGGCTGAATATTTTCGTTTTGACCTCCATATTTTCCACAGCAGCCTCGATAATGAGGTCAACAGCTTTGGCATCCTGCAGATCCGTAGATGGCGTGAGGTTGTTTAATATTTCTTCCATTTGCTCGGCCGTCATCCGTTCTTTTTCAACCTGACGGGAAAGGTTCTTTCTGATCACACCTAGACCGCGATCAACAAATTCCTGTTTTAGGTCATTTAAAAGCACGCTGTAGCCAGCTTGTGCACAAACCTGGGCAATCCCTGAGCCCATTTGACCCGCTCCGATTACCATGATTTTTTGTACGTTCATTTTTGCTCCTCCGTTCGGTTGAATGTATATATTGGCTGATGATTATTGGGGTGTTAAATTTGATTTGGCTGATAAATAGGCTAAATTGGCTGATAAATTTAACATGGGCCGACAAATAACGAATTTAGCCGTTCATTTAGTTTTTCGGAACTTCAATCATGATGGCATCGCCTTGGCCGCCGCCGCTGCAAATCGCTGCGATGCCGATTCCGCCGCCTCGACGTTTTAATTCATGCATTAATGTCAGGATAATTCTCGCTCCACTCGCACCGATTGGATGCCCTAACGCGACCGCACCGCCATTTACATTGACCTTATTTTCGTCAAGACTGGCAATTTTTCCGCTTGATAGCGCGACAGCTGCAAATGCCTCATTAATTTCAAAAAGATCAATCTGCTCAACGGAATTCCTAGTCTTTTTCAAAAGCTCGTTGATCACAAGCCCTGGTGTTTTTGGAAAATCCTTCGCCTCCACCGCAATGGCAGTGTGACCGAGAATAACCGCTGCAGGCTTTCTTCCTTCACGAACAGCTCTTTCCTCGCTCATTAGGATTAATGCAGCCGCTCCATCATTCACACCAGGCGCATTGCCGGCAGTAATCGTGCCCTCTGGACCGAATGCCGGGCGAAGCTTCGCCAATTTATCAATGGAAGTATCCTTTCGAGGAGACTCATCCTCGGAAATCATAATGGGTTCTCCTTTTCTTTGCGGCACCGAGACTGGAACAATTTCCTCCGCTAGCCTTCCAGCTTCCATTGCAGCAATGGCCAATTCATGACTTCTGAGAGCCCAGCGGTCTTGCTCTTCCCGGCTAATGTCCATTTCTTCCGCCGTTTCGTTTCCGTACGTCCCCATATGAACCCCTGTGAAACTGCAGCTTAATCCATCATGTGTCATTAAATCCTTAACTTGTGCATCCCCCATGCGTAATCCCCAACGAGCTGTTGGCAGAAAATAAGGAGCTTGGCTCATTGATTCCATTCCACCAGCCACGATTACCTCTTCATCACCGAGGCGGATGATTTGATCCCCTAATGTGACACTACGCATGCCCGAAGCACAAACCTTATTAACGGTTTCTGTTTTCACATTCCACGGAATCCCTGCTTTTCTTGCAGCCTGACGGGAAGGAATTTGGCCTTGCCCACCTTGCAGTACCGTTCCGAGAATGACTTCACCGACTTCCTCCGGTTTGACACCAGCACGAGCTAAAGCCTCTTTTACAGCAAAACCGCCAAGGTCTGAAGCCGAAAAGCTGCTTAATCCCCCAGCAAACTTACCAAATGGCGTTCTTGCTCCACCTAAAATTACGGTTCTTCCCATCAGAATCTCTCCTTTGTTTTACTTATTTTTTTCAAACCTTCCTGCCCAATTGATTCATAGCGATCAAGCCATACGACTGAACGCTCGCTCAATGTCCATCAAAAAAAATAACTCCTATATTGTAAGCGCTTTATCTATAATTCTATTTTACTTTAAAAATAGTTAAAATTGAAATACTTTACGAAAAATTCTTATAGTTCAGCTCCAATTTTCGGAAATATCTTCCAACTGGAGCTGAACTAATCATTTTATTAAGAAACTAAAGATTGCTTCTCCCCGATGACGGATTTTTCAAGAATTTCTGCTACATCGTACGTATGAACGGTTTCTTCCACTTCCTTCGCCTTCGTTCCGTCCGATAGCATCGTTAGGCAGTATGGACAGCCTGAGCTGATGACGGATGGATTGACGGCTAATGCTTGTTCTGTACGAGATACGTTAATGCGGTGGCCGGTTTCTTCCTCCATCCACATTAAGCCGCCTCCCGCTCCACAGCACATGCCGGTTTCGCGGTTTCTTTCCATTTCCACAAGCTTCACACCTGGAATGGATTTCAAAATTTCACGCGGCGGATCATAAACCTCGTTATAGCGTCCTAAATAACAAGAATCATGGAAGGTAATCGTTTCATTTACAGGATATTGCGGCTTCAACTTTCCTTCCTCAACAAGCTTCGCAAGGATTTCCGTATGATGGAAAACCTCTGCCTGCAGCCCGAAATCAGGGTATTCATTTTTGAAAATATTATAGGCATGCGGGTCGATTGTAACGATTTTCTTCACTTCAGCCTTTTCAAATTCCTCTATATTTTTAGTCGCTAGCTCCTGGAATAAGAACTCATTTCCAAGACGTCTCGGTGTATCTCCAGAGTTCTTCTCCTTGTTTCCAAGAATGGCAAACTTCACGCCAGCTTCATTCATTAATTTTGCAAAAGAAAGAGCAATCTTTTGGCTGCGGTTGTCAAATGAACCCATTGATCCTACCCAGAAAAGGTACTCGAACTCTTCCCCAGCTTTATTCATTTCTTTCACAGTTGGTACATGAACATCCTCGCGGGCTTCTCGCCAGTTTTCCTTCTCTTTGCGGTTTAATCCCCATGGATTTCCTTGACGCTCAATGTTCGTCATAGCGCGCTGTGCATCAGCATCTAGCTTCCCTTCTGTTAAAACAAGATAACGGCGAAGGTCGATAATTTTATCGACATGCTCATTCATAACCGGACATTGATCCTCACAGTTACGGCAAGTCGTACAAGCCCAGATCTCTTCTTCTGTAATAACATCACCAATTAGGCTTGGGCTGTATGCTAATCCAGCAGCTGCTTCCTCAACTGCTTTTCCCGCGCCAGCTAAGGCAATCTGATTGCCCATTGTATTCGAGAAAGCAAAGGTTGGCACCCACGGCTGTTTGGAAGTAACGGCTGCCCCATGATTCGTTAAATGATCACGAAGCTTTAGAATTAAATCCATTGGTGACAGCATTTTGCCCGTTCCCGTTGCCGGACACATATTCGTACAGCGCCCACATTCCACACAAGCATAGAAGTCAATCATTTGCAGCTGATTGAAATCTTCAATTTTGCCGACCCCAAAGCTTTCCTGTGTTTCATCTTCGAAATCAATTTTTGTTAATTTACCCGGCTTCTCAAGACGGTTGAAATAGACGTTGGCAGGTCCTGCGATTAAGTGCGCATGCTTGGATTGCGGCACATAAACAAGGAACGCTAATAAGAAAATTAAATGAATCCACCAAGCGATATAAAATACAACAATCGAAGCGGTTTCTCCCATCCATGAGAAGGCTCCCGCAATGAGAGATGCAACTGGCTCAGTCCATGCCGCTTCATGTCCGTGCCAGATCATGCTCATTCCATTTCCAAGTAAAACAGAAAGCATTAATCCACCGATAAAAATAAGCACTAGACCTGATTTAAAGCCTCTTTTTAAGCGGACAAGCTTTTCCACATATCTGCGATAGAAGGCCCAAATCACAGCAATCAGAATCATTAAGGTAACAAGCTCCTGGAAAAACGTAAATCCTGAATAGAGAGGTCCAAGAGGCAAATGCGCACCTGGTTTGATTCCTTTAATGATGAAATCAATGGCGCCAAATTGGACTAGAATAAACCCGTAGAAAAACATGACGTGTATGATTCCACTTTTCTTATCCTTCAACAGCTTCTTTTGGCCAAAGACATTAACCCAAATTTTACCTAGACGTTCCTTAACATTGTTATCAAACTCTACCTTCTTTCCGAGTTTGATATATTCAATTCTCGTTTTAACAACATACACAAATAAACTTACTGCGTAAGCGGTTACAAGGAGAAATCCAATTAGATTCACCCACAACAATCCTGTCATTATCGTTAGCTCTCCCCTCTTAAAATGGATTGTCCAGCATATAATTCAAAAATTTTAAACACGATACAATTTTCAGAAATTATTCCTTGTCTCTATTATATTATGAGTGAGCATTCAGTCAACACATTTTATTTTAAAATTTATTTCCGATTGACCGCTTGCTTTGAAAAAAATCATATAAATGATTGGACTGGAGATAATAATTGGATACAAATCACGAGGAGGAGAAAGTAATGAAAGTAACCTCCATTCTATTTATCATCGTTCTTTTGTTTGCTCTTTGGCTGACACTTGATTTTTATTTTGGACGAAGAAATCAATTAAGCAAACAGACAAAGAAGGAGTATCCCTTTTGGAATAGCAGCCTGGATATTTTTACAGAAGGACCGGCATTATTCGAGGATCTTTTTTCGGAAATAAAAAAAGCAAAGCTTCACATTCATATATTATTTTATATTGTTAAGGACGATCAAATTAGTACAGAATTCTTAAATATCCTGAAGCAAAAAGCTCGGGAAGGAGTTGAGGTCCGCCTCCTTCTGGACTGGCTTGGGAGCCATCTGATTGATAAAAAAACGATCCAGTCTTTAGAGAGTGAGGGTATTCAGTTTTCTTTTTCCCAGCGTCCTAAGTTTCCTTTCCTGTTCTATACGCTGCAGGCCCGCAATCATAGAAAAATTACAGTCATTGACGGGAAAATTGGTTATATCGGCGGTTTCAATATTGGCAAGGAGTACATCGATTTAGATCCTAAACTGAGTCCATGGCGAGACTATCATTTGAAGATTGAGGGTGAAGGTGTAAACGGGCTGCAAAAGGAGTTTTTGACTGATTGGCGTCATGATAGCAAAGAGGATTTGCTAGATCATCCAAACTATTTTCCTACACTCCCTCAGGGACCGTGCAGACATCAATTAATTCCCTCTAAAGGTGCGTTTCTGGAGGATACTTATACAACGCTAATTCGGAAGGCAGAAACGAATATTACCATTGGAACACCTTATTTTATTCCCAGCCAAAAACTGCTTCATGAATTGTCTAATGCCCTCTCAAGAGGTGTCAGCCTTACCGTTCTTGTCCCAAAGACATCGGACCATCCTCTTGTAAAGGAAGCTTCGTATTATTTTTTTAGAAAATTAATTAGGCAGGGTGCGGTTGTTTACGAATTTAAAAATGGCTTTTACCATGCTAAAACTCTTATTATCGATGATAATATTTGTGATATTGGCACGACAAATTTTGATTTTCGGAGCTTTTTTTTAAACTACGAAATTAATTGTTATATCTATGATTATGACTTTATTCAGAAGGTGCGGCATGTTATTCAAGCAGATATTCGCCAATCCGAACGAATGACGCTCGCAAAACTAAACCAGTTTAACCCCATCCGGTCATTTAAGGAATGGGCGGCGCACTTGATTATATTGTTTTTGTAATATCCTTTAGTTCCTGTTTTTCTTGAATTCGTGAAAGTTTTGGAAAAAAACAAAAAAGCTGGCACGTAATTAGGAGGGAGGGCCCGCTCGATGGGGCTCTGCCTCTCTTTTACATGCCAGCAATCTTTTTACATTTTCTCCGGAGCCGAAACTCCGATTAGGGCAAGGGCATTTTTCAATGTAGTTTTAACTGCTTTGATTAATGCAAGTCGTGCTTGCGTCCGTTCTGGATGGTCGGTATCTAATACTTTTTCAGCATTGTAGAAGCTGTGGAACGCCGATGCCAATTCGAAAATATAATTGGTGATTCGATGCGGCAATCGTTTTTGTGCGGCTTCCCCTACTGCTTGCGGGAATTCGCCCAGCTTCTTCAAAACGTCTATTTCCTTTTCAGCCGAAATTAAGGAGAAGTCGGCAGAGCGGCTCACAGATAATCCCTGCTCCTCGCCTTGTCGTAAAATACTGCAAATCCGTGCATGCGCATATTGCGCATAATAAACAGGATTTTCATTAGACTCGGAAACGGCTAAATCCAGGTCAAAGTCCATATGCGTGTCCGCACTTCTCATCGCAAAGAAATAGCGAGTTGCATCCAATCCTACCTCTTCCACTAGATCACGCATCGTTACCGCTTTTCCTGTCCGTTTGCTCATTTTCATTTTTTCGCCGTTTTTATATAAATGAACGAGCTGAATAACTTCTACTTCAAGTGTATCATGGTCGTAGCCTAATGCTTGAATAGCTGCTTTCATACGCGGAATATAGCCGTGATGGTCAGCACCCCAAATATTAATCAGCTTTTCAAAGCCTCGCTCCAGCTTATCCTTGTGGTACGCAATATCTGGTGTTAAGTACGTATAGGAACCGTCATTTTTGATCAAAACGCGGTCTTTATCATCGCCAAAAGTTGTAGAGCGGAACCAGGTTGCCCCCTCTTCCTCAAAAATATGGCCATTGTCCTTCAATGCTTGTAAAGCCGTATCAATTTTTCCATTATGATATAAAGATGTTTCAGAATACCACACATCAAACGGCACACGGAATTCCTCTAGGTCAGTCTTTAGCTTCGCCATTTCAACCTTTAATCCATATTCACGGAAGAAGTCAAAGCGCTCTTTTTCATCCACATGAACATATTTGTCGCCGAATTCCTCAGCAAGCTTTTTCCCAATCCCAATAATATCCTCGCCGTGGTAGCCGTCTGCAGGCATTTCTTTTTCCAATCCTAGTGCTTGGAAGTAACGTGCTTCCACTGAATACGCAAGATTATTAATCTGGTTGCCTGCGTCATTAATATAGTATTCGCGGGAAACATCATAGCCAGCCTTAGCTAAAATATTGGATAGAGAATCCCCTACAGCCGCACCACGAGCATGGCCAAGGTGAAGGTCCCCAGTCGGATTGGCGGATACAAACTCAACCTGAACTTTTTGATTCGCTCCAACATTTGTTTCTCCGTACTGATCGCCTGCTTCAAGAACAGCTGGAATTAAATTCGTTAAATAGCTATTGTCCATGTAAAAATTAATAAACCCTGGGCCCGCAATCTCCATTTTTTCAATGGAGGCTCTCGATTTATCAAAATTCGCAATCAGCGCCTCGGCAATCATTTTCGGCGCCTTTTTCGCTACGCGTGCAAGCTGCATCGCCATATTCGTGGAATAATCCCCATGCGCCTTTTCCTTCGGCGTTTCCAAAATAACGTTTGGCATTTGTTCTTCAGTTGCTAGATTCGCTTTGATCACAGCCGCTTTAATTTCTTCTTTCAGTTTGTTTTGCATTTGCTCTACACTGTTCAACTTTCTTCCTCCTCTTCGAATGTAATCGACAAATGGTATGTACCTGAACTAGCGCCTTGCATTTTCAATTCATATAAAAGGTCGATAGAGCCGGTCCCGTTTTGTTCGTTAAACTGGTGATCCAGCCTTTTTGTCATCGTTTCAATCTCAAACACGCCATAAGGTGTATGATAGCTTCCCTTAAGCTTTTTATTCATGATAAAAGGGAGCCTCATTCTCACAGCGCCGCTTCGCATAATAAGACCTTCTTTATCGGATACCTTGATGATTGTTTTGGCCATTCCTTCTTCCATCGCTTCCTCATATTGAAGAAACCGGGCATTTTCCTTTATATAGTATCGACCAAATGCGATGAGTTCAAAAGTATCTTTGCTGTGCCCATCTCGAATGTCTGTCTTTACTTTAATTTTAACAGGCATTTGCTCCGCTGGTCTAGTAGACAACGGCCACACATCCTTTTCGTAACATTATAGTAGACTTTAGCGAAAGGTTCTACTTTTCCTTATATAAGGCTTACTATAGCCTATTTTAAAAATGGAAAAAACGGAGACCCATGTCTCCGTCATCGCTTTTTAAAAAGATAAGCTCAGTGCTTTCCGCTTTTTCTTATTTCACCCAGCCCAAAATCATTTCGCGAATGAGCTTGCTCGCCGTGTTAGCTGTTTGCTCAGATGGGTCGTATATAGGTGCAACCTCTACAAGATCGCAGCCAACTACTTTTACATTGGAGCGGGCAATTTCATGAATGGAAGCCAGAAGCTCCTTCGATGTAATGCCACCTGCGTCCACAGTGCCAGTTCCTGGAGCATGAGCAGGGTCAAGCACATCAATATCGATCGTTACATATACGGGACGTCCCGCAAGCTTTGGCAGAATTTCTTTTAACGGCTCTAACACATCAAATTTCGAAATGTGCATGCCGACTTCTTTTGCCCATTTGAATTCTTCCTTCATTCCAGAACGGATACCAAAGGAAAAAATATTTTGAGGCCCGATTAGATCACAGGCTTTGCGGATAGGTGTCGAGTGGGATAATGGCTCCCCTTCGTAATTCTCACGCAAATCCGTATGTGCATCCATGTGAATAATCGCCATATCCGGATATTTTTTATACATTGCCTTAAAAACCGGCCATGAAACTAAATGCTCACCGCCCATGCCAATCGGAAATTTACCTTCTGCTAAAAGCTGGTCAATAAATTCCTCGATTAAATCCAAGCTTTTCTGCGGATTTCCGAATGGCAGCGGAATATCGCCGGCATCATAATACTTCACTTCTTCTAATTCACGGTCTAAATAAGGGCTATATTCCTCAAGCCCAATAGACACCTCACGAATACGCGCAGGACCAAAACGGGAGCCCGGACGGTAGCTGACGGTCCAGTCCATCGGCATTCCGTAAATGACCGCTTTACTTTCCTCGTAATTCGGATGGCTTTTTATAAATACATTGCCAGAGTATGCTTCATCAAAACGCACCACTGTCATCCCTCGTTCGTATTAAATTTGGGGTCTCTAGCCCCTTGATCGTGCTTTGAATTATGGCTAAATCAAATGTGCTTTTTTATCTAAAAAACAGTTTATCAGCCAATCGATATTTTACTGCCCATTAACACGCATATATTTTGGTACAAAAAATTTACTCTACTAAATCCTTCACAAATTTCGGCAATACAAAAGCAGCCTGATGAAGCTCTTTTGTATAATATTTTGTGTCGATTTCATGGAAGCGGTCTTCGCTAACCTCTAGTGGATCATACTTTTTAGAACCGATGGTGAACGCCCATAATCCGCTTGGATACGTTGGGATGTTCGCCACATAAAGACGTGTAATCGGGAAAATTTCCTTAACGTCCTTTTGAACATTGCGAATTAAATCGGCTTTAAACCAAGGGTTGTCTGATTGCGCGACAAAAATTCCGTCTTCCTTTAATGCTTTGGAAATCCCTGCATAGAAGCCTTTTGTAAAAAGATTCACAGCTGGACCAACAGGCTCAGTGGAGTCAACCATAATCACATCGTATTCATTTTCGCTTTCTGCAATGTGCATGAAACCATCGCCAACTTGAACATCCACACGCGGATCGTCTAGTTTGCCTGCGATTTCCGGTAGGTATTTTTTAGAATACTCGATGACTTTTCCATCAATATCAACAAGCGTTGCCTTTTTCACACTCGGATGCTTGAGAACTTCGCGAATCACTCCGCCGTCCCCGCCGCCAACAACTAAAACATTTTCAGGGTTCGGATGTGTAAACAACGGCACATGAGCAACCATTTCATGATAAACAAATTCATCTTTCACAGAAGTCATAACCATGCCGTCTAGTAAAAGCATATTGCCCCATTCTTCTGTTTCCACCATTTCAAGCATTTGAAAATCTGTCTGTTCTGTATGTAAAGTCTGCTTAACCTTCATTGTAATGCCAAAATTCTCTGTTTGTTTTTCAGTAAACCAAAGTCCCATTTATCTAACCATTCCTTCCGTAAAAAAATCGATTATTTACTGTCGATAACAATTCTTTTTTATACTTCCCAATCTGAATAATTACAAACATGAGGAAAAGTATAGATGAATCTAGCAAAAAAGCAAGAAAAAATTGAATTTTGCTTAAGAGAAATGTTTAAAACGAAAGGTTTGTTTCAATACTATTGAGAGATGGAATTTTTCCCAAATTAGAAATTTATAAAAGCTAGTAAACACTTTGGAGAGGTGGTGGTTTTCACGATGGAGATTATGACGAATCAACGTTTCAAAAAAGCTGGTAAGGTTTTACGCGCCATCTTTATTTTTAGCTTAATTGGTTTTATCCTGGCTGCTATCATCATGGCTGGCATTTTGCTTTATGCTAAGGTTCTTGGGCCTCCGCCTCTAGCTGTTCCGCAGTCAACCTTATTCTACTCTGATAATGGAACCGTGATCGGGGAAAGTCATAATGGCCAAAAGCGGTATTGGGTAGAGCTTTCAGACATTAGCCCATACTTAGTGAAAGCCACCGTTTCGATTGAGGATCGCAAATTTTACTCCCATCATGGGTTTGATTATAAGAGAATTGCAGGAGCCATCATTGCTGATGTTAAAGCAATGGCCAAGGTACAAGGTGCGAGCACCATTAGCCAGCAGTATGCCCGAAACCTATTTCTTGAACATGAAAAAACATGGAAGCGTAAATTGAAGGAAGCCTTCTATACGATTCGGCTTGAAATGAACTATTCGAAGAAAGAGATTCTTGAAGGCTACTTAAATACTATTTATTATGGCCATGGGGCCTACGGAACAGAAGCGGCAAGCCAGTTCTATTTTGGGAAGCATGCCGGAGAATTAACTCTTGGGGAAGCTTCCATTTTAGCCGGAATTCCAAAGGGCGCTGGTATCTATTCCCCACTCGTATCAATCGAAAATGCTAAAAATCGGCAAAAGATCATTTTAAACACGATGGTCGAAAATGACTATATTGATAAAAAGACAGCTGAAGCTGCTTTGCAAGAACCGTTGACCTTAGTTGGGAAGCATCTCCATACAAAAGCTAAAACAGCTCCTTACTTTCAGGATGCGGTTCGCCAAGCATTGAAAACAGAGCTAAAACTGGATGACCGGATCATTGAATTAGGGGGATTAAAGGTTTACACCACCTTGGATATGAAGCAGCAGGAAATCGTAGAACAGACAGTGGATCAATTAATCTCAAAGGATTCTGAAATCCAGGTTGGAATGGTTTCGATGAATCCGAAAAACGGGCATGTCAAAGCGATGGTTGGAGGAAGGGATTATGCGGAAAGTCCTTTTAACCGCGCCGTTCAGGCCATTCGCCAGCCGGGTTCAACTATGAAGCCACTGCTCTATTACGCTGCCTTGGAAAATGGGTTTACTCCTTCCTCTCCAATGCGAAGTGAGCCAACCACTTTCCGATTCGATGACGAAAGACCCGACTATACACCGAAAAACTTTAACAGCCAATATGCGGATGGCGATATCACCATGGCTCAGGCACTAGCCCTTTCAGATAATATTTATGCTGTTAAGACTCATCTTTTCTTAGGAATCGATACACTCGTAAACACAGCTCAGAAATTTGGAATTTCTACAACAATGAACAAAGTCCCTTCCCTAGCGCTAGGCACATCTGGTGTTCGGATAATCGAAATGGCAAATGCCTATAGTATATTTGCGAACGGTGGAAAAAAAGTGGCACCTGTCTTAATCACAAGGGTCGAAAATCATAAGGGAGAAATCATTTATGAGCAGGAAAAAGAAGCCCTTCCTATATTGCGATCTGATTTAGCTTATGTGATGACCCAAATGATGACGGGCATTTTTGACCCGAAGCTGAACGGGTACACAAGTGTCACGGGGCGGTCCGTTATCAATGATATGACTCGGTCCTACGCTGGGAAATCAGGCTCAACGGATACCGATAGCTGGATGATCGGCTACTCACCGCAGCTTGTTTCCGCCGTTTGGACCGGCTTTGACAAGGGAAAAACGATTCATAAAACAGCAGATAAATCATATGCAAAAAATATCTGGATTCGTTTTATGGAGGAGGCGCATCAGGGGTTGCCAGTCAAAGGCTTTAAACCGGTAAAAGGAACAGTCGGCGTCTATGTGAATCCGGAAAACGGCAAATTAGCCACTGATGAATGCCCTGTTAAACGTTTAACGTATTTCGCTAAAGGCACAGAGCCGACCGAATATTGTACAGCTCACTTGTTATATCAAGAGGAGAAACCAGGTGTAAAAGAGCAGCCTGAGAAGAAGCCTTGGTATAAGCGATTGTTTAATTGGTAAAAAGAAGGAAACCTTCTTCGGATTTGGGGTCGGCATTTGGAGGCCATGTCGCCCTTCCTATGGAAAAAGCAAGGTACAAGGGCGATATAAAGGGGGTCTTAACTACCTTCCTATGAAAAAAACAAGCACAAGGGCGATTAGAGGGGGTCTTAACCCCCTTCCTATGAAAAAAACAAGGTACAATGACGGTTAGAGGACCTTTATATGGAAAAAAACATCATCAAAGGGCGTTATTAAATCTTTCCCTGTTTTGCGCCGCCATCCATGGCTTCCGTCAGATCAATCTAAATCAATATTTCCAAAAAACCGACAAAAAAAGTGAAAAACCTCGTGCCAAAAGGCCCGAGGTTTTTCGTGTCCTAGTTCTATACAGTGCATTCACACTGTTAAATAGTGTACTATTTTTTATTAGATTTGGGCAAGTAGTTAGAAATTTTAGTCAGTAATCTGTCACAATTTCGTCATAAATCAAAAAGATTATTTTAATTTTCTTGCAAATCATCCTTCAGTTGTTGTAGAGACCGTTCCCACATGCCAGCATCGTGATTTTTCAGAAAATCACTTAGAATTTTCTTCGATTTGTCATCCATATGATCAACCATAATATGGCGTTTAATCGACTTATCCATGCGGTTCACATGTTCCGGCAAGGATTTATAACCCCTGCGAATTTCTCGATCTACCGTCATTTCACAAGCCGTCACACCTGCATAATAAGGACCGTCCTCTTTGCGGTCAATCGTCACCCAAATCAGCCAATACGGCTTTCCATTTGGCACATCTTCCTTATTGGGCAGGAATTTAATACCCTTTTCCACTGGGCTGCGGGCATGCAACGCACCCACTTCAATCGATGCCTCCCCCGCCTCCACGTCAATGATGACAGGCGAAACATTATCCAAACTTAACGACCCCGAGCCAAAGCCTCCATGTCCGTCAGTCGGATCACTCTTAATAATATTGAATCCAATATTTTTCTTCTTTTTTTCTTCCAACTTGAAGTTCCTCCTTTATTCAAAAAAACCCTTTTATAAAAATATCCCACCAAAGAAGTTAGCTAACCCATCTGCAACGACAGGCAAAACAAAACGAAAGATTGGCTGAATCGTATATTGGTCGAGCGGCGTTATCACAAGAATTAAGAAAATCACCGATCCATAGGCCTCATATTGTGTTAATCGCGGTCTAATCGATTTTGGCATTAAATCCTCCACAATGCGATATCCGTCCAAGGGCGGGAGCGGGATTAAGTTAAAAATAAACAAAACTAAATTGAGATGGATAAAAATATTTAAGAAGTCTGGGACAAAGGACGGTAATCCAGTAGCGACACCCATTCCGACCATAGCATACCAAATGAGAAATCCTAAGCTCGCCATGATTAGATTGCTGATAGGACCGGCAATGGATACCGAAATTCCTGCTAAACGCGGATTTTTAAAGAAGAATCTGTTAACCGGAACAGGTCTTGCCCAGCCAAAGCCTGCAATAAAAATCAGAATGGTTCCAATTGGATCTAAATGCTGAATCGGATTTAACGTCAGTCTTCCTTGATTTTTCACTGTTGGGTCGCCGAATTTATAGGCGACAAACGCATGAGCAAATTCATGAACGGTAAAAGCAATCATTAACGTAATCGCCACATAAGGAATTTCCTTTAAATTAAAGGCTAAAAATTGTTCCAAGGCCAAAACCCCTTTAATCACAACTTAAAAAAATTATACACGATATTGAGGATAAAAGGAAAACGAACGAACCACTTGCACATTTTTCTGAAATATGAAAAACTACAAACATTAGGAAAAGCTGAGGTAAACCGCCTGTAAAATCAAAGCGGAATACCACAGCCAACAAAAAAGGAGAGATCCCCATGCCATATGTAACAGTAAAAATGCTAGAAGGCCGTACAGAGGAACAAAAGAAATCACTCGTTGAGAAGGTAACAGACGCAGTAAGCGAAACAACAGGAGCACCGAAGGAAAATGTTGTTGTGTTTATCGAGGAAATGTCCAAGAATCATTACGCTGTTGCTGGCAAGCGTTTTAGCGACCAATAATTTGTGCAGGGATGCGACAAGTCCCCCTACTTCCAGCAGTAAAGCCGGGCAAGCTCAATGCCCGGCTTTTTCTTTCAAGCTTTCAATATATTGATAAGCAGTCTCCACTTCTTCCTCCGTATAGCGCTGCTTGCTTTTTAACGTAAAAATCTTCTCTTGTACTTCTTCTTTCGGCAGATTTTCGAAAAAAAGTACGGTCGATACTAGCTCAAGGAATCTTGCATTTTGACTGTTCATATCAGTCAAGCAATCTTGAAGATTGGGCATAGTCACCTCTTCATTAAGGCTCAAGAACTCCTTGCCATTCTCCGTTAATGTATAGCGATACTGGTAATAGCCACCCTTCTTCTCCTTAACCTCATTGAGGAAGCCCATATTGCATAGCTCCTCCACTCTTAAAGTCAATTCCTCCGAGTAAGGACCATAAAAGTGAAATTGAAATCTTTCCTGGAAAGGGAATTCTAGTTTTTTTGCGATATATACCATTTTCTGAAGCCGTTTCCGTCCAATTATTTCTTCTGAGGCAGCAATGGCATGAATGATTTTAGCATGATCTTTCAACAAGATACGTCAACTCCTACTCCATTTAATACCGTGACACGTCTATTTCAAGAAGCTTGCAAATGTCCTTTTTTATCGCTGGTTCCGTTGAAAAGTCTTTTAGAAAATCTGCTGGATAATATAATTTATGGTCGGTTCTCCTTTTTCCAGAGATCGCATCGACAATTTCAGATTCCCGGGAAAGCTCCCGAATTTCTCCATTTTTCATAAGCAAAGAAATCGGCAGCCGTTCCTCTTCCTCTCCCGGCCGGTAAAAATCATATGGGAGGTCGGATGAGGAATCGACAACTAGATAATACTCAGGATCAATTCCTGCCTTTTGAAATAGAATGGACAGCTCCGCAAGCTTTTTATATTCCTTTGCAGGATCAAATTCAGCATATTTAAATAGATTGCGATTCATAAAGCGGCGGCAAAGGTCCCGTAAAATAGGATCCTCTTCTTCCTGCCACATTTGAAAATAATAAAGAATGATTGCTTCATCAAGTTTAATATAATCTTCAAGTGTAATTTTCCCATCAAACATCGAAAAGAAATGATAAGGATGTGATTTGAAAGAATAGCCCTGCTTATGTAGGGCTTTAGCGCGATGCAAAATTTTCGTTAAAATCACTTCGGCGCTTCTCGTCACAGGGTGGAAGTATACTTGCCAATACATTTGGTACCGGCTCATTATATAGTCCTCAACAGCGTGCATGCCGCTTTGTTTAAAGACAACCTGATCTTCCCCCGGCTGCATGACGCGCAAAATCCGCTCCATATCAAAATGGCCGTAGCTGACCCCTGTATAGTAGGCATCCCTTTGCAAATAATCCATGCGGTCGGCATCGATCTGACTGGAAATAAGGCTTACGACTAATTTGTTTTTTGACGTTTTCGCGATGACTTCAGCAACCTTCATAGGAAAATCAGCACTTATGGTTGAAAGAACGTGGTTGACTTCTGTTTTTCCGAGAATGATGGCTCTTGTATAGTACTCATGGTCGAGGTCAAAGACTTTTTCAAATGAATGGGAAAATGGGCCATGTCCTAAATCGTGGAGTAAGGCTGCGCATAGGGAGAGGAGGCGGTCATCTTCATTCCATTCCGGCCTGCCGTGGAAAACATCATCGGCAATTCGTCGAATAATTTCGTAAACCCCCAAGGAATGGTTAAATCGGCTATGTTCAGCCCCATGAAAGGTTAAATAAGTAGTCCCGAGCTGCTTAATTCGTCTAAGGCGCTGAAACTCCTTCGTCCCAATTAAATCCCAGATTACCCGATCCCTCACGTGAATATAGCGATGGACAGGATCTTTAAATACCTTTTCTTCACGTAACTTCTCCACCGGATATGCCATCATTTACCTCCGATTTTCTAATGTGTCTCTATTATATCCCGTTTCCTTCTGCAATTCACTACAGAAAATCTGCTAATTCTGCAGAATTCGACGAAAACCTTGATGTAGGCGGGTTATAGCGAGAAAAACAAAAATCACCTCAAGGCGATCTTTAAGGTGACTTTATTTCTTAAGCTTTTTATTAACTTTTTCCATTAATTCCTCTTCTGTTAACCCAGCGAGCGGACGATTATTGACGAAGGCAAATGTTTTCTTTCGGCCTGGTCCACAATAAGACTGGCAGCCTATCTCGATTTTCGCTTCTGGATCTATTTCCTTCAAACGGGGAATTAAGGTTTTTAAATTAACACCCTGACAATCGTCGCAAACACGAAATTCGTTTGCCATATTTATTACAACCCTTTCTATGGTCTATCTTAAAAAATATTTATACAAAACGGGGCAAATGCCGCCTGAAATTAAGATAAAGGTGAAATTTTAATCATCGAGGGTCCTGCAGCATTCGAGTATAAAACTATCTGAACCTGCGCTTCCCCTTTTCTTTTCTCTTGCTGTATTTTACAGCTTCTTTCCTTCTAATGCAAGCTGTCGCCTATTTTAAGCACTGACAAAGGGCAAATAAACATATGAATCTAAAGTGTTCAGAATACCTATCTATTGAAAAAATAAAAAAATCTACTATCCTTTTAATTCAGTTTGTATATTTTTCTTCTGAAATGTCCATCCTTATATTAAGAATTAAAAAATGTAAATGAATTGGGAGTTGAAGAAATGAAAGTTCGTCAGGATGCATGGACGGAAGAAAATGATTTATTACTAGCTGAAACCGTTTTAAGACATGTAAGAGAAGGAAGTACGCAATTAAATGCTTTTGAAGAAGTGGGGGACCGCCTCGACCGAACTTCTGCGGCCTGTGGATTTCGCTGGAATGCAGTAGTGAGGCATCAATACGAAAAGGCTTTACAGCTCGCTAAAAAACAGCGGAAGCAAAGGCAGCGCTTGCTTGGAAAAGAACAAAGCGGAAAGAAAAAGCTGCTCTATTCGCCGCCTGCACCAGCTATTTCAGAGGTTGAAGCCGTACCTGCTGCGGCAATGATGATATCAGCACCTGCAGAACAGGATGAATCAATGGAAATTATCGAAGCAAGCCCTATTCCTGTCTATGTTGAGAAACCAAGCTACACAGGCGGAGCTTTAACAGGCGATTCTGATCTAAATCTGGATCGTGTCATCACTTACTTACAATCTTTAAAACACTCGAGTATTCAATTAGATATTTTAAGAAATGAGAATGAAAGATTGAAGCGAGAGAATGCACAGATTAAGAGCCGAAACGAAGAGCTAGAGGGTAAGATTAATCAGCTCGAAGAAAATTCGGAAACAATCCAAGAAGATTACGAGACGCTAATGAAGATTATGAACCGTGCCCGCAAACTCGTCCTCTTTGAGGAAGAAGAAAGACCAGCAACTAAGTTCAAGATGGACCGAAACGGGAACCTCGAGAAATTAGCAGAATAAATATAAATATAAAACTTCCAATTTTGGGAGCAGGAGAAGGAATTACATCCTCGATTATTTTTAAAAAAGCCGTAACGCTCTGTTACGGCTTTCTCATATTCATCCAAGAACCTTTTCGTTACGTTCGACCATACGTTGGTGATACCCTTCAAATAGCAAAATCTCCTCACCCTGCAGTTCACCTGAAAATAAATGTTTAGAGCGATTCTTTAATGCTTGTAAAAACCGAAGCATAACATCCTGAATCGAAAGACTTTGCCCCAGCAATTCAGATAAAGAAGCCATCACCTCAGGCTTTATTTCTGGAAAAAGGAATTTAGTTTCAATGTCTTTCTTGGAAATGGCATAAAAACGTTCAATTTGGGCAGCACGAGCACTCCCGCTTCCATGAACACAAAGATAAATCTGCACGGCCACCCCATTTCGCAGGCGCCTTTGAGAAATACCGGCAAACTTTTTCCCGCCTATACTTAAATCATAGCTTCCCGGACAATAGGAACCGACAATCTCCTTTGCCTCTATTTCTTTATTAAAATCAGAAAACATTTCCTTAATGAGCATCCACATCACATCATAGCCCCGATTAATATCAATGCCCTTATCACTTTCTGAAAAAACTAGAGTTAAATTTAAGATCCCTTCATCCAAAACAACAGCCAATCCGCCAGAATTTCTGACGATGACGCGATAACCCTCATTCTGCAAATAGCGGATACCCTCTTCCAGAAAAGGGAGCTTTGTATCCTGGATGCCTAATACAACCGTATCACGGTGAACCCAAGCCCTTGCCGTTGGAGGTGCCATGCCGCTCCCAACCGATGCACAGAGGGTATCATCCATTCCGAATGAATATAAAGCAGGCAAATGGACGGCTGCTGACGATTGATCAATCACTCTCCATTGATCTTGCTGTAATAAGTCATTCATATAGTGGTTCTCCTTTTGAGCGAATCCTTTTCATATAACACTAACATTTATTAGCCAAGCACATTATATCAGCAACAATATCGAAAAAAAAGAGACGGACTTAAGTCCGGCCCTCAATCCTAGCCTAATCAATCTCTCAATGCCTGTGCCGCAGTAATTAAGGCTAGTTTATAGACATCCTCTTCATTGCATCCGCGGGAAAGGTCGTTAACTGGCTGGTTCAACCCTTGTAAAATAGGGCCGATCGCCTCAAACCTTCCAAGACGCTGAGCAATTTTATAGCCGATATTTCCTGATTCCAAGCTTGGGAAAATAAAAACATTCGCATCTCCTTGAATCGGTGAATCTGGTGCCTTCTTTTTAGCCACAGATGGGACAAATGCCGCATCAAACTGAAACTCTCCATCAATTAATAACTGCGGATTCCGTTTTTTTACCTCTTCAACAGCCGCAATAACTTTATCGGTTTCTGGCGACTTCGCTGATCCCTTCGTTGAAAAGCTCAGCATCGCTACTCGCGGCTCAATACCAAACATTTTCGCTGTTCTAGCACTTTCAATGGTGATCTCCGCCAAATCCTGACTGCCCGGAGCAATATTTATAGCACAATCCGCGAAAACATACTCTTCATCCTCCCGAACCATAATGAAAACACCTGATGTTTTCCGCACACCTTCTATTGTTTTAATGATCTGTAATGCCGGACGAACAGTATCCGCCGTTGAATGGGCAGCCCCGCTTACAAGTCCATCCGCTTTATTCATATACACGAGCATCGTTCCGAAGTAATTTTCGTCCAGAAGAATTTTTCTCGCATCCGCTTCTGAAGCTTTTCCGCTCCTTCTTTCTACAAAAGCAGCAACCATTTCATCTACTAACTCATATTGACTCGGATCGTAAATTTCCGCTCCCTCCAGAGAAAGATTCATCTCTTTCGCCTTTGCCTCAATTTCTTGAATCTGGCCAATTAAAATAGGCGTCAGAATTTTTTCTTCCGCAAGTCTCCCCGCAGCAGCTAAAATTCGATTATCCGTCCCTTCCGGAAATACGATTTTTACATTCTTCCCCTTGACCTTTTCCTGTAACTTTCTAAATAAATCTATCATTACTAACTCTCCTTTTGCTGGAAAAAATTAATCCTCTATTTTAATCTAATGCTTGGCTCTTTTAGCGTCAAATTCAATTCTTCCAATTTACCTCCTTTAACAAAGTATCCACAATTTCGCCATACTATTCGGTCTTCCTTTCCTTTTTCAAGTTTTATAAAGTGGTTAATTGGAGAAACTGTGATATAGTAATGGTGTAATTTTCTTATTACATAATAGGAGTGATAGTTATGAGTGAAGCAGCAAAAACGCTCGAGGGCTGGTATAGTTTACATGACTTCCGTGCTATTGATTGGACGTCTTGGAAGATGCTTTCTAGTGATGAGCGCCAAGCAGCTATCCATGAATTTGTAACCCTAGTTGATAAATGGAATGGGGTTCAGAGTGAGAAAAAAGGCAGCCACGCATTATATACAGTTGTTGGCCAAAAAGCCGATTTTATGATGATGGTGTTGAGACCAACTTTAGAGGAATTAAATGAAATTGAAAATGAATTCAATAAAACGAAACTAGCTGAATATACGGTTCCTGTGTATTCCTATGTGTCCATTGTGGAATTAAGCAATTACTTGCCTTCCGATCAGGACCCTTACCAAAGTCCAGAAATACTTGCCCGCCTATATCCTATTCTGCCTAAAGCGAAGCATGTATGCTTCTATCCAATGGATAAACGCCGCCAGGGCAATGATAACTGGTATATGCTTCCGATGGAAGATCGCCGCAATATGATGCGCAGCCACGGAATGATTGGCCGCCAATATGCAGGTAAGGTGAAACAAATCATTACCGGTTCTGTTGGCTTAGATGACTATGAATGGGGCGTTACGCTATTCTCGGATGATGCACTTCAATTCAAAAAGCTTGTATATGAAATGCGTTTTGACGAAGTAAGTGCACGCTATGGCGAATTTGGCTCTTTCTACGTTGGAAATCTGCTTGAAGAAAATCAAATTGGCAAGCTGCTGCATGTCAATTAACTGTTTTAACTCCTAGATAATTGATCTAGGAGTATTTTTTTAATATAATCCTCCTTTTTCCCCTCCTCCTATTGAGGCTCTTCTTTTTTATTCAAAAAAGCATAAAGGAACAAGCATGAACATACTTATGAATTAGTGAGTGGTTATCCAATCCTTATTATGAATTTTTCCTAGTTTCCTTCAAGGCATTTATGAGGAAAAATCTCTGACAATCTATTAATTATGATTACACTTCCCTTGAGGAAAAAAGTCTGCGATGCTTCAAGGTTCTTTTTTATGAAGGAAATAGAGTGGGAGCTCACATATTTAAGTGGGATACATAGCTCCGCTCACACCGCCATTTTGAATAACAGTTCTTAAAATGGGGTGTTGTTTAACTTTATTAGAATTATTTTAAGCTTGGGAGGGGAAAAAATGAGTCAATCAGGTTTTAATCCATATGGAACACCTTATTATGGGTTTCAGCAGCCTATGGCAGGTGTGCCGGGACAAAAGCCTTCAATGAGTGCCCATCCTGTCATGCCACCAATGCCAACAGTTCAGCAAACAATGGGGATGATGCCAACTGGGGGGATGCTTCCTCCGCAAGCAACTGGAATGAACCCACAAACAACTGGCCCGCAGGTACCTGGCATGCTTCCGATTGAACAATCTTATATCGAGAACATTCTGCGCTTAAACAAAGGAAAGCTTGTCACCGTTTATGCAACCTTTGAGAATAATAGAGAGTGGAATGCGAAAAAGTTTGAAGGAATAATCGAAGCCGCTGGAAGAGACCATGTCATATTAAGCGATCCTCAATCAGGCATGAGATTCTTAATTCCAATGGTGTATGTAGATTATGTGACATTCTCCGAAGAAATCGAATACGAGTACCCAGGTTTCACACCACCTGGAATGTTATCGCAATTTAGCCCTAGATGATTACGAAAAGCGGAAGCGCCTTGCCCACCCCCGACAAGCACAAGACAATCCTCACGGAAAGGTGTTCTTTGCCTTTCTGGGAGGATTGGCTTGTGACCTCGAGGGGGTAGGCGCTGGAGCTAGACAGTTCTCTAACTCGAGTAAAGTTATACTTTCTTATCTACAACCAAAAGAAGCTTTGACAAACTAGTCAAAGCTTCTTTTGGTTTACACTTATAAATACTTCACAGCAGCTATAATCAATAGCACCCAGGCCGCCAAAAAGGATACCCCGCCTAAAGGTGTAATAGCGCCAAGGACACTGATTTGGGTGACACTTAAAACATATAAGCTCCCTGAGAAAAGAATAATCCCGATGAGCATCATCCAGCCTAACCAGGATAATAAAGCATTTGCCGGCATTTTACCAAGCAATATCCCAATAACTAATAGGCCTGTAGCATGAAACATTTGATACTGTACACCTGTCTTCCAAATTTCCAGATACTTCGGTTCCACCACTTTTTCAAGACCATGGGCTCCAAATGCACCCAAAGCCACAGATAAAAAGGCATTTAAAGCCCCTATAATGATAAATAGTTTCATTCTACTTCCCTCACCTCTGTCTTCTGACTTCCTAAAAAGCCTCTAGATTTAAAAATCAAATAGCGATTCCCCATTAGCACTGTCATCCATTTCCATTCGCTTCGGCTGCTGGATGGAGGCTGGCTGAACGTGCTGGACGGCTGGCGCCGTGTAAGAACTTATTGAAGAAGATTCTCCCTTTTCCTGTGCCGGCTCATCGAGAATTAATTCACATAACGATTTAATCGCATGAATCCTTTCCCGCAGCTTTGCCGTTGTTGAACTATCCTTTGCTTCCTTCAATTCCTTTTCCATCTTTCCTAAAAGCTGCTGGACGGAAATGTTCAACACAATCACTCCTTAGCATTCACATTAAACTTATAAAAATGGGGCAACATCAAGTCCCCTGCTTATCTCCCTTTCTTTCAAAACGCATGCACGGCTGTCCCGATGCACGCAAAACTTCCATGGAAGGAAGCATTGCTGTTTTGAATTGAAAAGCTCTACAGCCTTTAGGAAATCTTTGATCCCACGTTACATAGAAATATTTACACTTAAAACAATCGACTCTCTTTGCCATCATTTTCATTCTCCAAATTAATCATTCTACATTATACATGATAGCAAATGAATTTTCGATTACACTACATTTAGGGCGACTTCTGCCAAAACCTGTCTGTTTCACGTGAAACAAGGCGAATGATGTAGAAAACGCTAAAATAGGACCTTAAAAAGGGGCCTACCCATTACAGAATAGGACCCCTCCTTTATCCTTATGCCTATCTTTTAAAAGCCGCATTTAAACTTAGCTAATGGTTCATTATCCAAGCAAACGCTGATAAATCGCTCTAGCCTGTGTTAAATCCTTCGTGCCATGGATGAGCGCCCGGCCATCATTAAAAATAACGAGACGCTGCTCCTCCATTTCAACCGAAAGTAAATAAGGATTACCCTTCACTTGATAACCTAGGGATTTCAACTGACGAGATAAATCACCCAACTGAATTTGCTGCTGTCTTGGCGGACGAATTTGCACGGTATCCCTTCCACAAAGGACCGTTGATTTCATCATATTTTCGCTGTCGAGATATGGGTAGGTTCTCATTTCCCCACACGATAAACAGCCCTTATCCTTTGCTTTCGAAACCTTCATACTCGTATATTGATTTCTCCATAAATCAAAGCTGACGAAGGAAGTTCTAACAGCATCCCAGTCTTCTACAAGAATTTTCATAGCTTCTGCAGCTTGGTGTGATATGACCATCTGGACAGCCGGTGCAATGATTCCGCCCGTATCACAGGTCATCCCTTGAATAGGAATAGTTTTAAGCAGGCAATTCAAACAAGGGGTCTTTCCAGGGATAATGGTCAGGCTCATGCCAAAGCTCCCCACACATCCCCCATAGATCCATGGGATATTATGTTTTTGTGAGATATCATTAATCATCATTCTTGTTTCGAAATTATCCGTTGCATCAATGATTAAATCTATACCTTGTACAAGGTCCTCCATCATTTCCGGATTCGCATCTGCAATCAAGGCTTGAATGTTAACGTCTGAATTTATGGCTTTCAAACGTTGTGCAGCTGCTGCCGCCTTTGGAAGCTTCTCTTCTACATCCTGTTCTGTATAAAGCTGCTGCCGCTGCAGATTGCTGGCCTCCACATAATCGCGGTCAACGATTGTTAGCTTTCCAATGCCCGCTCTTGTTAAAATATCAGCATTGCCTGAACCTAAAGCACCCGCTCCAATCATTAATACATGCTTGGAACGGATTTTCTCCTGCCCCTCTTTCCCTATGAATGGAAACAGGGTCTGCCGGGAGTATCGATCATCCATAAAACATCAGCCTCCACTGACCGGAGGAATAAACGCAACAGTATCCCCAGCTTGAATAGCTTCTTCATTTGAAGCAAATTCTTCATTAATAGCTGTCATCACATTTTCCAGATTAACGGACTTATATGTTTCAGAGATTATCTGTTTCAACTCGGCAACGGTTCTGCCGCTCACGTTCAATTCCACAGATTCTTCCCCAACAGCGTCACGCAAATGAGCAAAAAACAAAATTTTATTCATGTAAGTCACTCTCCTCCGGTTTTCCTTTTGGATAAGCAACCGTTTCAAGCTGATTGCCTATCCATTCCTCTCCATCCTCCCAATGCTCCTTTTTCCAAATCGGAACAATTTCCTTAATCCGTTCAATCGCATATCGATTTGCTTCATAAGCATCTGCACGATGAGGGGTTGAAACCGCAATAACGACTGCGATATCAGTAATATCAAGCTTCCCGACACGATGAGTAATCGCAACCTCAGCCCCGCTCCAGCGCTCCTTTATTTCATGGCCAATCTGTTCAAGCTTCTTAACTGCCATCGCTTCATAGGCCTCATAAATTAAGTACAAAGTCTTTTTTCCATGTGTTAATTCTCGTACTGTGCCGATAAAGGTCGTAATCGCCCCCGCTTCACGCTGGACCACTTTATCAATCACCTCTTGAATGACAATCGGCTCCTTAGAAATCTCGTAAAAATTCAAGTAATCCCCTCCCCAACTACATATTTAATCTCAATTTATCGTTAAAGTTTGTTACTAACAACATATCAAATTTTCGGACAAATTCCAAAGAGGAAGCCTCTATTTCCGATTAAAATCCCCCTCCATTTTTAAAGCCCTTTCAAAATCATCCCGGTGATTCATGTTAAAGAAATGCTGCTCCTGATAATGGTAGTGATGCTTCTGAAGACATGCTTCTGTAACGTACTTCGTCTTAGTATGTTTAAAAAACTGCCTGATTCGCAGCTCCTGATTTTGCAGGGATTGCTGGACCTCCCCAAGAGTATCCTTCCGGTAGGCAGCAAACAATGGATGAAGCTGGTCTGAAACATCAGGGACAGCGACTTGATAATCATCTAAAAAGGTCAACAAAATGTCTCCAACCTGAGAAGAAATAAACGGCATGTCACACGCCACGATTAGATTTTTTTCTGTACTGGAGGCACTTAATCCTGCATGGATTCCAGCCAACGGCCCCATGTCCTTCCAATGGTCCTGAACCATTGGAAGCCCTAGGAATTGATAGTCCTCAAACGTATTTGTGACAATCACCAGATCTGAGACAATCTTACTTAACTCCTGGACAATTCTTTCTATTACTGTTTTACCACCAATGGGTAACAGCGCCTTATTCGTCCCCATTCTGCTCGAACGGCCGCCCGCCATGATGATCCCTGTTACCTGCATGACCTCACCTGCCCATTCAATAGGATTAACACTTGAAATCCCTAGCTTCCTATCCATCCATTTTCTCACTTCTTCTCTTTAGTATACCTTTTGCCTTCGCATCAGGCATGTATTTCTTAATCCTTCAAGTTTTTATAATTTGAATGATTTGTGTCTTCACAAAACGTTCAAATTATAATTCCGTGTTTATTAACCGAATCTTAACAAACCCAATTTATACTGAGGGCGAATTCATAATAAGGGAGGAAAAATAGGATGAATAAGCTGTTTCTATCATCTGTTCTAGGTATTATTTCTTTATTAGTATTGGGCTTCACGATGACCTATTTTATTGTGAAAGATTCTGATAAAAGTATAGCTGCAGATTCACAGCTTTCAAACCCAAGTCAGGCACAAGCTGAAAATACCCCTAAGCATCCGTATGCCCCGCCAAGCCTAGACGATGTACCTGAGGGAGAAGAGGGCGAATTAATTAAGCTCGGCCACAAGTATGCAACTGAAACAAGCACCGCATTGGACGGATATGTCGGAAACACTTTAAGCTGTGCAAGCTGCCATGCCAACGGAGGATATGGGGGTTCCCTAGACCTAGTAGGAATTTCAAAAACCTACCCGCAGTATAATCCTCGGGCCGGGAAAGAGGTTACACTTGAAGATCGTATCAACGGGTGTTTCAAAAGAAGTATGAATGGAAAGCCGCTGCCAAAGGATTCACAGGAAATGAAAGCGATGGTTGCGTTCTACGATTATATTTCGCAAAATGTCCCTGATGGCACAACAGAAAGACCTTGGGCTAAGTTAAATAGGTCGGAAGCCGATATTGAAAATGTCGACATTGAAGAAGGCCGAGAGCTTTACAATAAAGCCTGTATTACCTGCCACGGCGAAAATGGCGGTCAGGGTACACCTCTAGCTCTTTGGGGTGACGATTCATACAATATCGGAGCTGGGATGGCTAGACTAAGAACAGCCGCAGGCTTTATTAAAGAATATATGCCCAAGGCGGAAGTTGAGGGTTACTCACAAGGCTCTCTTACTGATGAGGAAGCTATGAATCTAGCGGCCTATATTAATGCCCAAATGCGACCTGACTTCCCGGATAAAATTTATGATTGGCCAAATGGAGATGCCCCAGACGATGCTGCATACGAAACCCTTGCCGGGAAAAAGAAGGATAGCACAGCGAAAAAGTAGCCTATCAAGCGCCAGGCTCCACAACAGTACAAATATCTAGAATGCTACACCACTCATTTGACACTAGATAATGTATCGCGGAGCCAGGCACCTTTGCCGGGTTTTTGTTATTTTTGTGAATAAATCTCGGACTCTCTCAAATGAAGGACTCATTTCTATATAATTAATACGAGATTGAGAAAGGGGTGTAACTTTTTGATGAATAAGCTTAGAGGAAAAACCATCCTGATTATTGATGATGAGGAACGAATTAGAAGGTTAATCAAATTGTCCTTGCAAAGAGAAGGCTTTGAAGTTATTGAGGCGGCGGACGGCTTTGAAGCAAAGGAGCAGTATATGAAGTATGACCCGTGCTTTATTATCCTTGATATGATGCTGCCCGGATTAAGCGGAGAAGAAATCTGCATCTGGCTTCGTCAGGATTTGAACAGCAATGTACCTATCATCATTCTTTCCGCCTTGCATAGTGAAAAAGAAAGAATAGACGGATTAAAATTAGGTGCAGATGACTATATGGCAAAGCCCTTTAGTTTGGAGGAATTAACCACCCGAATTGAAACGGTTTTAAGAAGAACTGCGAACCGCTGCAGTAAAATCAGCTATCGTGGGCTTACTCTCAAGCCGATCGTTGGCATGGCTAAATTTATAGATGCACCACTTGACCTCACTCTCTTTGAATATAAATTGCTTTATCTTTTCATGACACATCCCGATCAAGTATTAACAAGAGAACAAATCATTTCGTTCATATACGAAAAAGAAGAAAAATTAATTAATGAACGCACAGTCGATGTGCATATTAAAAACCTTCGTGAGAAAATTGCCCAATACTCAGACTACCCTTTTATCCAAACGGTTCGGGGAATTGGCTATAAATTCACAACATAGAAGGAAAAACATCCTCCCAATCAGAAGGATGCTAGACTTCTTTTCTTTGAAAATAGGTAAAGCCTGATGCAAAAAACAATACCAAGCTGCCGAAGACAACAATAAACAATGTTTCGAGCGGTACATTCAACGCGCCAAAGCTTTCTCCTGAGCCAGGCATCATCAGCAGAAATGGCTGTGCCCACGGATAATAAGGACCGAACTTATCTGAGTTCACGATTAAAATATTGGGCAATGTAAAAATCACATTAATCGCTAGTGGTGCTGCAAAGCTTGACCAGGCAGTTGAGACAAAGAGCTGTAAAGCAGCAAGCGGCATACAGGCAACCCAGCCTCCGATTACGCTAGATGCAATGATTTTCCATGGAATAGCTGCTTCAAAGCCTTTAAGCTGCCCGATGAGCAAAAGCCCTCCCGTAAACAGAATTTGAGTCAGTGCCAGTAACCCCATCACGATGATGAATTTCGCTATATAGACATTGCCTCTTGAAACAGGCATAGCTAGAAGCTGTTTCCAGCCTCCTCCTGCATGCTCGAACCGGCAAACAAAGGCTGAAAAGACACCGGTCAGTAAAGGGAGAAAAATTAATGCATGCAGAAACACCATAAAGGTTAAAGTCATTTCATATTGATAGGTTTTTTCAGCTTGTAATTCACCAAAACCTGTCAACGAAGCTAGGATCGGACTAATAAAAATCAACATCCAAATAGATGATTTTCGCAGCTTTAAACATTCAGCTCTTAACACTTTGCCCATTTATTGCACATCCTTTCTTCCAAAATCTAACATGCCCATTAAGTAAATAAGGATCCCTAGCCCCAATCCAGCCAGTGTGGAGTAAATCGGGGTTCCCCAGCTAACGTTCAAATAAAGCCAGTTCCATGGAAACCAATCAGGGAATTTAAAGGGTCCCATTGAAACAATGGTACTCAGAATCCCAATCGTTAATGGGGTCGCCTGATTTTTCATTATAATAGACAGCCAAAGCTGAAAGGCAATAAACGGCATAGCTGCGAAATAGGTGAAATAAGCCATTTTTAGCAGGCTTACATACGGAATATCCGTCCCAAATTTCAAGATTATTCCTAGAATAATCACCCCGATAAACAGCAAAGTACTAGACAAGAATAATAGAATTGCCGTAATGACGAATTTCCCTGTAAAAGCACGAAATTTTGAAATGGGCAATGCCAGCAGCTGCTTCCAGGCATTCGTTTGATGCTCAATGCCCGCAATCATGGAGGCTATGATCGTCAACCCAAGCATAAGGGCCGGTATTGCCATAAAGCTCGCTTCCCCAATAAGTCCTCCCCATAAATCCGCTTTATAGCGCTTTGTTAAATAATCATATCTTAAACCGAAGTTGACCGCTTCCAGCACCACAACCCCAAATGGTCCAAGAAAAATAAGAAACCAAATCATTTTTCGCTTTATTTTAATGAAGTCAGAAAAGAGGCTTTTCAACATTACAAGCTCGCCTCCCCACCAGTCAGCTCCAGGAAAATTTCCTCCAGCGATTTCTTCTCCTCCTGAACTCGGTACACAGAAAAGCGACTGTTCACAAGCTCATGGATGACAGTAGAAACATGCGAATCAGATGAATACGGCAAATATAATTGCTTATTTTCCATCTCAGCCTGGATGCCTTTTGATAAAAGCATTCTCCACGCTTGTTCCGTATCATTAACTTTTAAGGAAATTTTGCTTTGCGATCTTTGCCTTAACGTTTCGATTGAATCCTGAAAAATCATTTTCCCTTTTGATATAATCCCAACCTTTGTCGCCATTTGGTCGATTTCAGATAGCAAATGGCTCGATACGAGGATGGTCATTCCATGCTCCTTTGGCATGCTTTTGATCAATTCGCGGATTTCTAGAATGCCAGATGGGTCCAGCCCATTTGTTGGCTCGTCTAAAATAAGCAATTCCGGATTTCCTAATAAAGCAGCCGCGATTCCGAGCCTTTGCTTCATTCCAAGCGAAAACCCCTTAACTGGTCTCTTCGCTTCTTTTGACAGACGGACGATGCGCAGAACCTCTTCAATTCTTGACTTCGGAGCATCTAGTAAAATACGAATCGCTTCCAGATTCTCATAAGCTGTTAAATGCCCGTAGTACGATGGATACTCCACTAATGACCCTATTTTTTTTAACACAGAAAGCTTTTCCTTCTTCATATCCTTTCCAAAAATGCGAATGGAGCCATATGATGGTTTTGCTAATCCCAGAAGCATCCGGATGGTCGTTGTTTTTCCAGCTCCATTTGGACCTAGAAATCCATAAATCTCTCCTTGTTTAATTTGAAGATTCACCGTTTCTACCGCATATCGGTTCTTAAATTTCTTTGTTAACTTGTTCGTTTCAATAATAAATTCACTCACCATAATCACCTCATAAACCATCTTAACCAGGCACGGTTAAATCAAAGGTGTGGTGAAGTTTAAAATTGGTTTAAAAATGATAGCTTCACTTTTCTTGTACGAATACTCGTATTTTTCGTTGAGGGAGCCCGAAACACTCAAATTAAATATCTCTATGTTAGGTTTTTTTGTTGAGGGAGGCCAAAACAATCACATT
>NZ_JBALPC010000049.1:31840-50975 GCF_036965225.1 Bacillus sp. JJ1474
GGGTTTTTCGTTGAGGGAGGCCAAAACACTTACATTGAACCTCTCTATGTTAGGGTTTTCCTATGAGAAGATCCAAAACTCTTACATTAAACTCTCCCTACGCAAAGTTTTATCATTCAATAAAAAAAACCGACATAAAATAAGTCGGCTCCTCAATTTTTCCTCTGTATTCTAATATTCGTTCCAGCTTCTCCTGTTTCCGCCATCCACTCCAGACCCATATCCTTCAACATCAGCGACACAATGGAAAGTCCGATTCCAGCACCCTTCCCGGTTGATTCCCCGCTCATTCCCGAGCCGTGGTCTTCAATGATGATCTGCTCCAGTTCTGTATCAACCTTGACCCCAATATACTTCCCTTCCTTCGCATGCCGATGGACATTCTGATAAAAATTATCCAACACCCGCTCCAGCCATTGCGAATCGATTTCCCAATAAAAGGTCCTCTCAGGAAGATCAATGCTCATCTCAAAATGAAGATGTTCAAAAACAGGGTACCAGGCAGCAAAAGAGGTTTTCACTAGGCGAACGATATCCACCCTCCTTGGATCATAAGGGTATTTTCCTGATGTTAACAATGTATAGGAAAGAAGGTTTTCTATTAATTGGCTTAAATACCCAATCTTATTATCAATCAAATCAAGAGATTCCTTCCCCTGTGCACTTAACGGCTCCTTCTTTAGGCTATAAGCATGCCCTCTTATCGTAGTAAGAGGGGTTCTTAAATCATGAGACAGATTGGCAATCAGCTGTCTTCTTAGCGTTTCTTCCTCCAATTCACGCTGACGGCTGCTTTCAAGCTGATGAATCATTTCATTAAACGAACCTTCCAGCTGCCCAATTTCATCCTTTTTCTCTAAACTGATTGGATCGGGAATCCCATTTTCAGCAGGGCTCGACATAGCCTGCCGAAGTCGTAAAAGCCGCTTTCTAATTTTGTAAAAGAAAATCCATGAGATAAATATAAAAATAGCTAATATAGCAAAAATCAAAACAACAATGATATAACTATAATCTTCCTGGATTTGCCTTCCTGTTACCGTCATGGCGGACCTCGGGACCTGCAGAACCATAAAGCCTTCATTTTTATTTTCGCCAATTAAGGCCACTACGGTAAAAGGATCCACCTCGTATCCACGACTTTTTTTCATAAAATCAATCGTATAGGACGGGGACCATGATGAAGGACCCGTTATATCCTTAGGTAGTGTTAATTTCGTTTGTCCCGTTTCATCGACCCAGAACATACTCGCTTGATCGAATTCATGTTGGATTTGCTGTAACTTTTCATTTATTTTCTCATCAGAAGCGCCAGCTAAGCTTCGTGCGGCTTCATGCCACATTTTCTCTAGATCGGTTCCATTTTGATATTTGTTCGGTTCTTTATCACTGTACGGGAGGTAGAACACCATCGTAACAATAGGAAAGGAAATAGGCACAATCATAATCGCAAGCAAAACTATTAGTAAATATTGGTTCAATAACGAGTTTTTTAGTTTCATTGCTTCACCCGGTAGCCAATTCCTCTAATCGTTTCAATGATTTCTGGCGAGCTTGGATTCTTTTCAATTTTTTCCCGAAGATAACGGATGTGAACCATCAGCGTCTTATCCCCTTCGATATAAGGTTCTCCCCAAACCGCTTCATAGATTTGTTCTTTCGTTAAAATCTGGTTCGGGTGCCTCAAAAAATGCATGAAAATTTGGTATTGCTTGCCGGTCAATACAATTTCCTCTCCTGAGCGGCTGTCCAAAATTCTATTTTCTGAGAGATTTACACTTATATGTCCAAGGTTCAGCTCATTGGAGATTGAAAGCCCCGATCTTCGAAAGCATACTTCAATTCGTGCGGCCAATTCATCGGGATGAAATGGCTTGGTCAAGTAATCATCAGCAAATTGGAGGCCATGCAGCTTATCTTCAACTGCCGTGCGGGCTGAGAGCATTAATATTGGAATTTGCGGCGACTCTTTTTTCAGCCGCTGGCCAATCGTAAAGCCATCAAGACCCGGCAGCATAACATCTAATATTACGAGGTCATGTTCTGATACCATTTTTTCAGCTCCATCACCCGATTTTAACCATTCAACCTTAAATCCCCTTTGCTCTAAATCTTCTTTTACCCAGTTGCCAATCTCCAAATCATCTTCTATGTATAAAATTCTCCTCATTATTCATCACCTAAGCTTATAATAGAGAAAACGGACTGGAAATAAAAGCCTATAACAATAAAGTTTCAGCCAATAATAATTATTGCTATAATTAAAAATGGATAAATTAATCAAATCGAAACCTGAATTTTGGGAGGAATGTATCACATGACAATGAAAAAAGTTCTAACAATAGCTGGCTCAGACACAAGCGGGGGCGCCGGAATTCAGGCTGACCTTAAAACATTCCAGGAGCTTGGCGTATATGGAATGACAGCTCTTACTACTATCGTAACGATGGATCCAAAAAATAATTGGAACCATAACGTGTTTCCAATTGCGCTCGACACTATAGAGACTCAGCTTGAAACGATTCTTTCAACAGGAATCGATGCGATGAAAACAGGCATGCTTGGTTCAGTCGAGATCGTTGAGCTTGCGGCCAAAACAATTGATGAGAATAAATTAGATAAAGTAGTTATTGATCCAGTATTAGTTTGTAAAGGAGAAGATGAAGTTCTTCACCCTGAAACAGCGGATGCTTTAAGAAACATCCTTGTCCCTCGCGCAACGGTTGTGACACCTAACCTCTTTGAAGCGTGGCAACTGGCAAAAACAGGACCAATCAAAACAGTGGACGATATGAAGGAAGCCGCTGTGAAAATCCATGAGCTTGGCGCAAAATATGTAGTGATCAAAGGCGGCAGCAAGCTAAACCATCCTACAGCCGTTGATCTTTTCTACGATGGAAAGGAATTCAAGCTTTTGGAATCTGAGTTGGTCAACACAACCTACACACATGGGGCAGGCTGCACATTCGCATCAGCCATTGCAGCTGAGCTTGCGAAAGGCAAAACGGTTGTTGAGGCCGTCGAAACAGCAAAAGATTTCATTACGGCAGCTATTAATCATGGCTTTAAATTAAATCAATACGTAGGGCCAACGATGCACGGTGCATACCGTCTGTTTGGCGCTGGACGATCAGGAGCAGCAGAATAAGTTTTTTACAATGATTTCAACAGAGCCTTTTTGGCTCTGTTTTTTTGCAAGAAGGCTCCATCCATTTGTGCAGTCATGCTTTTTCTCATCACACAAGCGTCATTTTCGCTTTTACTGTTTATTTTTAGTAAAATAAATGGGTGAAAATTAAAACCCATGAACCTTTCATATTCACCAAAACGTAAGTTTATAAATATTAATTGGAAAGGAGGCCCATTATGGAAGCTGTTAAACCTGAGCAGGTGCAAAAGGAAATAGACCGCTTTGCTAAGAAAGATGTATATATTCATTTGGAAACAACGAACGGGGCCTATGCTTCCCATTTTGATAAGTCTTTTTTCTCTTCGGGGGCCTATATTCGAAATGCTTTCCTGCAATATGAGCATGGAAAAATAGTTGGAAAAGGACCTTATAGAGTTGGGCTCAAAATGAGCTTTGGCTGGGTGTATGCTGAGGGGATTACCCATTTTGAAATCGATGAAAAGGGGCGTCTCCTTTTAGCTGGGCATGACTTTGAAGGCAAGCTCGCAGTGGCGCTGCAAATTGGCGAATCACCTTTTTAAGTTAAACATTCATTTTTAAATATGCAAAAACAGATAGAAAGGAGACAACACAATGGAAAAAGAAAGACATGTTCTAGTCGTATTCCCCCATCCAGATGATGAGGCATTTGGTGTATCCGGAACGATTTCCTTCCATATCGATAGCGGTACGCCTGTCACTTATGCCTGCCTGACCTTGGGCGAAATGGGCCGAAATATGGGAAATCCTCCTTTTGCCACAAGAGAATCCTTGCCCCACATTCGGAAAAAAGAATTACAGGATGCTGCGAATATTCTAGGGATCACGGATTTAAGAATGCTTGGCTATCGAGATAAAACAATCGAATTTGAAAATGAGGAAGTTGTCGCTGCCCATATGGCCTCCATTATTAAAGATGTCAACCCTTCCTTAATCATCACATTCTATCCAGGCTATGCCGTGCATCCGGACCATGATGCTACAGGGGCAGCCGTTATTCGGGCAGTTAGAGAAATGCCCGCTGAAGAACGTCCAAAGGTTCATTGTGTGGCCTTTTCCCATAATTGTGAAGAGGAAATCGGCCAGGCTGATGTCGTTAATGATGTATCTGCTTTTGTTGATAAAAAGCTCGCTACCATTAAAGCACATGTATCGCAAACCCAGCTGGTCGTGAGCCAGATGGCGATAAACCTGGAGAACCAAGATCCCGAGTATGTAGCCAGATTTCATAACGAGCGTTTTTGGACCTACTCGTTCTAGGGCCTTTCATGCAAAAAGCAGTTTTTCTCGCATCACTGAGAAAAACTGCTTTTTTTGCTAATTACTCACTTTTTTTGCCTTCAAGCATTTCCTTCAAATACTCAAGCTGAAATCCATCTTCCTTTTTGATCATATTGACAATTAATCTCTTTGTTAATTTCATCCTAAGTCCGCTCGTCTTCACAAAGGCATCAAGCTCCACCTGGGTTCCTTCCTCAATCTCATGAAAGGCATAGGCGTACTCTGTAATCAAGCCATTGGAATTGCTCCTCGTTGTGAAGGCTTGATCCTGTTTATATTCAATAAACTCAATTTCTGCATTCACGGTATTCCCGCGGACGGACCGGCTTTCCTTAAACTTTGTTCCTTTGCCAATCGGTCCTTCTGTGAGTTTTTCCATTTTCACGACATTGGGCATGAGTTCAGGAACATTCTCCATACTGGCCAAGTAATGAAATACTTCTGAAACCGGTTTATGAATAATTACACTAGAACGGAAATCTGCCATAGCTAAAGCACCTCTGTACCCTTTTAAATACCTTTATTATACATAACTCTATTAAAATTAACTATTAGAGTTTATGATGAAAAAGGGAGCAAAAGCGGCACCAATCCGTAATTATAATGTTTTTCCCGCTAATTTCGAGAAGTCCATCCTTTTTTAGCTTAGAAAAAACCCGGCTGACACTTTCTCTCGTTGTTCCAACTAAGGTTGAGAATTCTTGTACGGTTATCGGAAGCTCAATATGCATTCGGTTACAATGATTGGCACCAAACTTTTCAGCCAAACGTTCTAATGCCCGCACCGTTTTCATATACACATCCAGTAAAGCAACATCACGTAGAATCGAAGTAAAATCACGCAGCTGCACACTCATATAGCGAATCATCTGAACCGCCAACTCCGGGGAAACCAGAAACTCTTGCTCCAAGTCTTCCGTTTTCAAAAAATACACTTCTCCGTCCTGAATCATGGTCGCGGTTGCTGGATAGCAAGTTCCCTCCTCATTAAATAAGCATGCCTCAGCGAAGACCTCCCCCTTCTTCTTAATACAAGTAATCATCTCATTCCCTTGATCGTCCTGCTTTGTTAATTTGACAATGCCTGAATGAACAAAGAATATTCCTTCTGCTTTATCATATTCGGAAATAACTTTTTCCCCTTTTTTATAAGGTTTTTTACTAATTCTTTTATGAAGCAGCTGGTAAGATTCTTTTGGGAGATCCTTAAATATCTCAATTTTTTCTAAAAAATGTTCAATATCAGACTGACGCACTGAACTGCTCATACCGAAACACCTCCTCCATGTTACTCTACATAACATTCTATCGAGATTGCTTCTTGCTGAGTGTGATTAATTTCACACTCTGATATGCATATTCAATATTTAATTAAGATTAAACAAAAATGAGTGATTACTCACTTTACAATTTCCAGGATTTATCATAAACTAATAATGAGTGATTACTCACTTTAAAAAGAGAGGTGTCGACAGTGGAAAATAATATTGTTTCAATTCGCCATGTGTCTAAAGCTTTTGGTAAACACGAAGTACTGAAAAACATCAGCTTAGAGATCGCTTCGGGAGAGATTTTTGGCCTTCTTGGCCCTTCTGGCGCCGGAAAAACGACATTAGTTAAACAGCTGGTCGGACTTGATCTCCCAACGGATGGTGAAAACTTCATTTTTCTAAAGAAAATGCCTAATCTTAAGCTCATTGAAAAAATTGGGTATATGGCCCAGTCGGATGCTCTATATGGAGAGCTTTCCGCAAAGGAAAATCTTGAATTCTTCGCAGCCCTCTACGGTTTAAAAGGGGGAAAGCGAAAGGAACGGATGCGTGAGGTCATGGAAACCGTCTCCCTTTCTGAACATGTAAATAAGCTAGTTTCTGCCTATTCTGGCGGAATGAAACGCCGCCTCTCGCTGGCAATTTCCCTTTTACACGAGCCGAAGCTGCTTATTCTTGACGAACCGACAGTCGGTATTGATCCTGTCTTAAGAAAGAGCATTTGGGAAGCTTTTTATAAGCTGAAGGATGCGGGCACAACGATTATTGTTACAACCCATGTGATGGATGAAGCAGAGAAATGTGACCGGCTCGGCATGATCCGAGATGGGAAGCTCATTGCTGTTGGCACCCCTGAAGAATTGAAGGAAAAAACAAATTCCCATAATATCGAAGAAGCTTTCCTTGTGTATGGAGGTGCTGAAGGATGAGAATTTCCGCATTAGTTATTCGAATTCTACGCCAAATCATCCGTGATAAACGGACAATGGCTCTATTAATCTTTGCTCCCATTCTTGTCCTTTCCATGCTCTATTTAGTTTTTAATGGAACTGATTATGAGCCGAAAATTGGTTTAGTAGATGTACCTGAGCAAATAGCAGATCAGTTAGATTTAGATCATGCTGATGTTACGCAATATGACTCTATTCAAAAAGCTGAGAAGGATTTAGCAGATAAAAAATTAGATGGGTATATCATGTTTGAGAATCAGCAGCCTGCTGTATTCCTTGAAGGTAGTGATCCAGGCGCGAACGGCTCTGTATTAAAATGGCTGCAGGATGCACTAAAGCCTTTACAGCAAGGCGGGCCACAAAAGGCGGCAGATGTGCATTATTTATATGGTTCTAGTGATATGGGGCAATTTGATTACTACGGTCCGATTCTCTTAGGATATTTCGTCTTCTTCTTCGTATTCCTTATAGCCGGTGTCTCCTTTTTGCGGGAAAGAACGACAGGAACGCTGGAAAGGTTATTATCAAGTCCTTTGAGAAAATGGGAAATTGTCATGGGCTATGTGATCGGTTTTGGAATATTTACAATGATCCAGGCCGCCGTTATTGCATGGTATTCCATCTATGTACTAGGCATGATGATGGAGGGCATCTTCATCTACGTCCTGATCATCACTTTACTCGTTTCCCTCACAGCCTTAACATTGGGAACTTTATTATCATCCTTTGCCAATAATGAGCTGCAAATGATTCAATTTATCCCGCTCGTGATTGTTCCGCAGCTGTTCTTTTCCGGTTTATTTAACCCTGACACCATTTCGAAGTGGCTCAGCTGGATTGGTCCTTTGACCCCTCTTTATTATGCGAATGAGGCGCTGCGAAATGTCATGATCAGAGGCTTTGGCTTGGATATGATTTATCAGGACTTACTAATGTTGGCTGGATTTTCCTTGCTATTTATGATACTTAATGTTGCTGCACTAAGAAAATACCGAAGGATTTGAACAATCTGTTGTTTATTTCCTTCCTCATCTGAACTTCATTTATAATGAAATGATCAGGATGAGTGTAAAAAGGAGTTGTTCATCATAGCTGAACAGGATTTATTGATTACCCAACTTTTCGACAATGAAGAAGAGTTAACAGATAAGCAGAAAAGAATTATCATCGCCGCCATCGAATCATTTTCTGAAAAAGGCTATGCCGCTACCTCAACGAGTGAAATTGCTAAAAAAGCGGGAGTCGCTGAAGGTACGATTTTCAGGCACTATAAAACAAAAAAAGATTTGTTATTAGGCATTGTCGCTCCTACTATGGCCAAATTGCTGGCCCCATTTGTCATTAAGGACTTGAATAAGGTGTTGGATACGAAATATGAGAGGTTTGAAGATTTTCTTAGAGCGATGATAGAAAATCGCGTGATCTTTTTAAAGAAAAACCTGCCTCTCTTAAAAATAGTAATCCAGGAAATCCCTTTTCACCCTGAGCTGAAGGAGCAATTTTTCGAGCATATTGCCAAGAAGGTCTTTGACCGCTATATAAAAGTAACAGAATACTATCAGGAAAAGGGCCAAATTATTGAGATCCTGCCCCAGCAGGTTATTCGGTTAACCGTTACTACCATTATTGGCTACCTTTTCAGCAGATACATCCTATTTCCAGATTCCCAATGGAACGATGAAGAGGAAATTGAACTAACCATTCAATTTCTCATGCGCGGGCTAGCACCAAATTAAAATTTGGGGCTAGTCAATGTCCGTTGTCAGTGGACAAACTAACATGTCAATCTATAAAAAAGAGAATTGTCCTCTCTGATATGATAAACAGAAAAGGACAATTCTCTTTTCATTTATAACTCAATTTGGCAAACTTCTGCTATATGCCTAGTAAACGTTAACTATTAAAAAGCACACTGCCAATCGTACGTTGGTCCTCCTGAACAAACAACAGGATTTTTCCACGGTCCAGTTTCATTTCGCACACATCTGCTTCCTCCTTGGAAAGCCCCATCTCTTGTATTTTATTACGGAGAGTTTCCCCTTTGCCTTCAAACAAATTCTTTACAGCTGTCCCCACACCTTCTTCCTTTATACCAATCGTATTAATACCTAATTGCCTTGCTATTTCATCCGTCCGACTCTTTTCATGAGCCAACACATACATATCATCTGGCTGGACTCCACTGAATTCAAATGCTTTAACCTCATTTAAGACTTGAACAACATCATTACATTCTCGAACGATTAATTTTGTATTCATTGAATTCCCTCCATTAAAATTTATTAAGCAGCCTCGAATTTCCCCAAATAACCTTTACATCGGAAGATCGCGCAGATAGAATTGGTTCTTTTTTCTCCTGCTCAACATTCTTTTCATCATTCTTCGCGCAGGGGGAGATTCTTGATCAACCACACTACCTAACAGATAGTTAGACATTCCCATTGTCAAAATTTCAGTAATAAAACGATTATTCATTTTCTTACCTCCCTTTAGTTTGACGTAAGAGCCTGCCTTTTCGGTTGCTCGCTGCAACCTTGCTTAATGTGTACCACCGTCTATGAAATCTAAAACTATTATTTTCGTATTTAATATTTTTGTAACGAGAATGAAAAGAGAGACTACTAGATTTCATGTTTTGATAGAAAAGCTGAAGGGTATACATATGATAAATAACAGGAGGTGAAATGAAGAAGGATCAAATCTAAAATTTTAAGAGGAGGAGTTACTATGAGACAAGCCTTACGTATGACATCCGTAATGGCGGCAGGAGCTGGTGTATCAGCTGCTGCGATATGGTTATCTTCTAAACCCAATAGATTAAAGGCCGGAAATGTACTAAGAGACTGGAAGCGAAAAATCAAACCATCTCCATTAGATAAAAGTAAAATTCTCCCGATTGAGAAGGCGGGAAACCCTCACCCACAAGATATTGAGGACAATAAAATGGTCGATGAGGGAGCCTTGTATTCGGTCAAGTATTATAATCAAAAAATGCAATAAAAGGTTGGGCCTCAGGCCCCAACCTTTTTTTTATTGAGATGACAACGGGATTCGATATAATTTATCATCCCTCTCTAGCGGATTTCCGCGGCCATCCGTATTATTGCTAATAAAATAGAGGGTATTGTCCTTGATGATCACATCCCGTATTCGCCCAAGACCTGTAATGATTTCGCGCTGCTCTCCCGTTTGCAGATTAAATTCTATTACAGCATTTCCTCTTAATGCCGAAACATAAAGGTTTCCGTTAGCAAACGCCATGCCCGAGGGCGCCCATGTATGGTTGGCCCCAGAGGTAAATAACGGTGACTCCATACCCGCTCTTTTCTCTGTCCCTTTGATGAGTGGCCATCCGTAATTTTTTCCGGCCTGTATTAAATTAATTTCATCATTGGCTGAAGGTCCATGCTCACTTTCATAAAGTGCACCATCTGCAGTCCAAGCAAGACCTTGAGGATTGCGATGCCCATAGCTATATACGTAGGAATTCGGAAATGGGTTATCATTTGGGATAGAGCCGTCCAAATTCATTCTTAAGATTTTTCCACCTAAGGAGCCGAGATCCTGAGCGATTTCCGGATTCGTTGCGGCATCCCCTGTTGTCGCATACAGTTTGCCATCCGGCCCGATTTTCAGCCTGCCACCGTGATGAAATTGTCCGCTCGGTATTTTATCTAAGAGCAGGCGCTTTTCCTGCCAAACATTGTTCTTAAGCTGGAGCACGACAATTCGGTTAAACTGACCACTCTGATCCGTGTAGGTGTAATAGGCAAAGGCCTCATTTGTTTGTAAAAAGTCTGGTGAAAGCACGAGTCCTAAAAGTCCTGCTTCTGCAGCCGTAGCAAGCGGTTTTTCGAATACAACCTTTTGCCGCTCCGAACTCCCCTCTTCCACCTTCACAATGGCCCCAGGCCTTTCCGATAAATAAAAGCTATTGCCAATCTGAGAAATCGACCACGGAATTTGCAGCTCATCTGCCACAACTTGAGGTGCTGTTACTGGAATACTCGCTTCCTGGTCCTCAACATCCTTCTTCTCTTCATTGGAACATCCGATCATGATCATACATGCTAGAAATATTATCGATACGATACGAATCATTTCAATCCTCCCTTCGAACACAATGCTTTTCATTACCCAGTTTCGGCTTTTACCGAATGCCTAAACGCTTTTTCAGTCCTTAAATATATTTACTTCCTTCCCTAACACTTAAGCTAGCAAGCGTAGTCGATTCGATAAATGCCTTTACAGATTCCGGATTCGTTTTTGAGTACTCCCTTAAAGCCCAGCCAATCGCTTTTTGAATAAAAAACTCCTTACTGTCTTTATTATGCTCGATGTAGCGATATAAGAGCTTTTCATCTGTTTGATTTTTATATTTTAGCTGAAAAAGAATAGCGGTTCTTCGCAGCCAGAGGTGATCCCCATAAGCCCAGCCCTCAATAGTTTCAGCAATTACCTCCGGATGCTTTTCAGCTATTGCCCCCACGGCTTTTGATGCGAGCAAATCAACCGTATCCCACCATGGCTTTGTTGTAATTAATTGCTCTATCAATGAGAGATGCTGCTTATCCAGCTGTTTCAAACATCTCTCTATATAATCCATAGCAGCATATTGATATTCTCGTTCTTCTTTCTCCCATAAAGCTAAGACAAATTCTAGCTGAAATTCTTGCTTTAGCATCCCGCTTTCCTGAAAAAATTGCCTGACTAATCCCTTCCGATCAGGCGACTTAATCCCGAGAAAAGGAAAATGGTTTTTCATATAGGCTTCCATTGGGCCGGCTTTCTCCGGATCCCGGTTCTGTTCAAAAAGTTCAACTAATAATTGGATCATTTTTATTTACCTCAAGTTCTTTTTACTAATATTGTAGCTTATTCATTCAGAAAGAAAACAGCACAACCCCACTTTAAAAAAGTTTATACTTGCTTCCTACGTAACGTTAGGTTTTATGATAGAGGTAGAAATTATTGGAGGGGGAATCAACCGCATGTCTGCTAACTATTCAATTGGTCAATTTGCCAAAAAAACAGGTTCGACAGTAAGGACTCTGCATTACTATGATGAAATTAGCTTGTTAAAGCCCACCCTAATAACCGAGTCTGGCAGGAGATTTTATTCTGACGAGGATTTAATTAAACTGCAAAAAATCGTTTCACTCAAATATTTAGGCTATTCCCTTGAGAAAATCAGTGAGTTTATTCATTTGCAGGATTGGAGTTTAAAAGACTCTCTAACCTTTCAAAAAAGTGAAATGCTGCAAAAGAAACAGCAGCTTGAAAACGTCATTCGGGCACTCGATCATGCCCTTCATATGATGGATAAAAATGAAGAGGTTGATTCTTCCATTTTTATTTCCTTAATTAAAAATATTCAAATGGAAAACGAGCATAAGGAATGGCTGAAAGAGATTATCCAGGAAGAGAAGGTTGAAAAAATGTATAGCATTCCTGAGGAAATGCAGCTTGAAATGAATCAGAAGACACTCGTTGTTTTTTCCGAACTAAAGGAGCTATATGGACTAGATCCTGCAAGCGAACAAGTTCAAAAGCTAATAGGAGATTATATGGAATTAGTGAAAGAACTCACAGGGGACGACCATAATCTCGTTCAAGACCTGCTTGATAGCGGGGTCGAGATAGAGGATGATCCCGTCCTATTTCACTCCCCTTTTTCAGCCGAAGAGGAAAAGTGGCTCACAAAAGCGATGGAAATATATTTAAAGGAAATGGGGTTTGAATTCAATGAAAGTTCGGGGAAAGAGTAATAGCCAAGCCACCACAAATTGGAAAGCCTTTTCGCAGTTATTAAAAGAAGCAAACCCTCCAAAGTTGATTTTCATCCTAGCTATTTTCCTAAGCCTAATCGAAACAGGGGCCGGTCTAATCGTTCCCCTTTTTACAAAGTCACTCGTTGACCAACTGGCTGCTTCAGCACTGGAAACATCTTTGATTATACTTCTAGCTGCAGCATTTATTGTCCAGACGATTTCTTCCGGATTTTCATTTTATTTTATGACCTACATCGGGGAGGCGATTGTCGCTTCCATTCGCAAGCGGCTATGGGAGCAAATTTTACTTCTCCCCATTCCCTTTTTCGATAAACATCAATCGGGAGATACGATGAGCCGGGTTACACAGGATACGAATATAGTAAAAAATTTAATTACCCAGCATTTAATCACCTTTTTAACTGGGCTCATTTCGATTATCGGGGCAATCGCTATCCTTCTAATGATCGATTGGAAAATGACGTTGATCATGATTATTTCTGTCCCGCTTTCCATCGGGCTCATTATGCCTTTAGGTCAAAAAATGTATAAAATTTCTAAAGCTACTCAAGATGAAATGGCCGACTTTTCCGCAAATCTTGGACGTGTTCTTACTGATATTCGTCTCGTTAAGTCCTACCATGCGGAAAACGCTGAAAAGATCCGCGGGGAAAAAGGGATTAAGCACCTTTTCCAATTTGGCCTTAGGGAGGCAAAGATACAAGCTATTATCTCACCTTTTATGACCTTTATTATGATGCTTGTCCTTGTCATCCTAATTGGCTACGGAGGAGTTAGAGTTGCATCAGGAGAATTATCAGCAGGATCCCTCGTTGCTATTATTATTTACATGTTCCAAATTGTCGTGCCGTTTACCCAAATGGCCTCATTTTTTACAGCTTTTCAAAAAGCAATTGGGGCTACTGAGCGTATACAGGGAATTCTTGCTCTTGAGAAAGAACCGTCTGAACAGAATTTAATTGTAAAAGACCCGGCCCAAGATATATATATTACAAATCTATCTTTCTCTTATAATGAAAATCCTATCATCAAGAATATTCATTTAACCATACCCGCTGGAAAAACAACTGCTATTGTTGGACCGAGCGGAGGTGGAAAGACTACCCTTTTTGCCTTGCTTGAGCGCTTTTATGAGCCTAATAACGGGGAAATTCTGCTCGGTGACACAAATATTAATGAATTCAACCTTCTTTCCTGGAGAAGCCAGATTAGCTATGTCTCACAGGAAAGCCCGCTTATGTCTGGCACGATTAAAGACAATATTGTTTATGGATTAGAGAGGGGAGTTTCTGATCAAGAACTGAAGGAAGCCGCTGAGCTTGCCCACGCAGCAGAATTTATTAATCAGCTGCCAGACGGCTATGAAACGGAGGTAGGAGAAAGAGGGATAAAGCTTTCCGGTGGTCAAAGACAAAGGATTGCCATTGCCAGAGCCATCATTCGAAATCCGAAAATCCTTCTCCTTGACGAAGCAACTTCTAATTTAGATAGTACATCCGAGCACTTCGTCCAGAATGCCCTTAAGAACCTTATGGCCAACCGAACTACTTTAGTTATTGCCCATCGTTTATCAACGATTATCGATGCTGATCAAATTGCCGTTATGGATGCTGGAACGATCACAGGCACCGGAACACATGCCGAATTGCTGCAATCTCACCCTCTATACCGGGAGCTTGCAGAGCAGCAGCTTGAATACTCGGAGGAATAAAGAATAGGGTGGCCTTACTTATATAGGGCTGCCCTTTTTCTTATTCCAATTTAGGAGCTAACCATCTTTCAACCATTGGGACAAACTGTTCACCGGTATATCAATCCGTCCAAATGATCGTTCTAGCAGTGCATATTATTTTCTAATTGAAAAGACGGACCAGCGAAGGTCCGTCTTTATAGCTGCTTAACTATCCTCTCCATGCGCACAGTATTAATTAACTGCCCGCAGAAGGTACCTGGCACCGATTTTAGAAGCATTGGAAGGAGCGGACGCTGCGCAGGTCTGTTCCGAAGTATACCCAGCGATTGCGTCTCCAACGCCAGCCGGCAACTGAATCCCTTCCGACAAAGACTGGATAGAACCAGAAGCTCCGGCCATTATGAAGCCACATATAAGTAAAACGGAATAAACATCTTCTAATTGCTCCTGGATCCACTGCAAAGGTAGTTGCTTGCTGCATTTGCGGTGTGAAGGCTGGCGGCGGTGATGATGGAGGGCCCCCTTGCTGTCCGCCACCTGTTGGCTGACCTGGCGAGAATCCTGGCTGGCCTGGAGGAAACCCTGGTTGCTGACCCGGTGGGAATCCTGGTTGGCCCGGCTGGAAACCTCCTGGAGGTCCAAATCCCCCGCCCGGAAATATTCTGTCATAAATAGCATTCTGCTCTACATTCAAGGGAAATGAATAGGGATAGTAGCTGTAATCCATAAATTTTGTATCTCCTCTCATTTTACATTCCTTCTAATGTATGCAAAACGCCTACTTTGGGTGTTTGACTGTTTATAAGAATCTTTTGCAAGGTTCGTTCACTTGTGTGTGGGCCGTGTCTTTAATGAAAAAATATAAAAAATCAAATAAACTATTAACCTTGCATCTATTAATTTCTTTCAGACATTTGCAGAATTTCAGCCCTGATATCATTCCGCATCCGGTCAACCATTTTAAAATCCATGGCCCCAATATAAATTTTTTCTAATTCCTCACGCTGTGCTTTTGCCTGAGCTAAATAAGAAATGGCCTCTTTCATTTTCGCCTTATATTGCTGGCTAATTTCTTTGATTTGCTCAGCAAAAATTTCATCCGTACCTGGAGAGACGATGATTTCATACGTATCAATAATTGCATCTCCCGCCCGGTCCGGAAAGTATTCGTGTGGACTGGTGCTGTCGAAGATCGCCAGACCCAGCTCGCGAAAGATCAGCATATCAAGACTGTGCGGGTCAAATCCGCAATGATAAATTTCTAGATCGAATCCTCGTTCTTCTGCAACTTTAGCTAATTTTTTTAGCATCGTAGACTTTCCTGTGCCCGCACGGCCTTTAACAAAATATCGTTTAGGAATGCCCTCTGTCAGGTTTTGGACAAAATCAACCGCCCCTATCGGTGTTGCTGCACCGAGGAAGCGATGCTTAACATTGGAAGCCTTATTTAATTGCATATTCCCAAAGAATTCCTTCAATAGCTTATTTGTAAGCTGATCCGCTTTCGCAAAATCCATATTCTCTATATAAACATTTTCCCATTTATCATGAATTTTGAGCGCTTCTGCCAATTTGCTATAAGCCATTTCAAAGGAACCGCTGACTCGCTCATTGATTTGCATAATTTCCTCTTTTTGCTCTGATAAAGCCTTCGAATCCCAGGCCTCACCTAGGTTGACATACTTCTCCACGGCACCTGGGGCCTTTGGTTCAATGACATGAGGGGCTGTTCCATCGACAATTCCCACCTTCAAAGCGGGAATAATGACACCATCAATCGAATTATTGTCCGATGAGCAATGGATATACTCTAGATCATATCCCTTCTCTGCCCATTCCGAACCCATGGCTTTCATAAGAGAGGACTTTCCCGTTCCAGGACCGCCTTTTAAGATGAATAATCGTTCAAGTCCTTGCAGGTTAGACTCAAACAAGCTGTAAAAACCACGTGCTGTATTTCCGCCGCCAAAGTAATTTAAAATTTTTCCAGCCACAATTACACGTCCTTTCCCGTTCATTTGCCTGAATTGTTTTTCACCTTTACCATATGCAAATGGGGATTGATGGGTGAATGCCTACTATGAGGAGGAGCAAATTCCCATAAGATAGAGGGGTCGAAGGTATTTCTTCAACGGAACTTGTTGGGGGGTCTAAACCTTTAAACACTTACATTAATCAGCTCTATGTTAGAGTTTTTGACTCTTTACCTCCAAAACACTTATTTTGAACGGCTCTATGTTAGGGTTTTTAACCCTTAACCTCCAAAACACTTACATTGAACAGCTCTATATTAGGGTTTTTAACTCTTAACCTCCAAAACACTTACATTGAACAGCTCTATGTTAGGGTTTTTGACTCTTAACTCCAAAACACTTACATTAAATCCCTCTATGTTAGGGTTTTTGACTCTTAACCTCTAAAACACTTACATTAAACATTAAACCGCCCTATGTTAGGATTTTTGACTCTCTACCTCCGAAACACTTGCATTAAACAACCTTATATTAGGTTTTTTCTCTCATTCCATAAAAAAACCACAGCTCCAAGTCTGTGGCAAAACCCCATTGAATGTGTTCAATCTTTACAAATATCCTTCAACAGAGCTTGTATGACCTGAATCAGGTCCTCCATTCTAACTTCAATCTGAACACCAATTTTTCCGCCGCTCACAATAATTGACCGAAGTTCTGATGCCTGAATATCAATAAAGCTTGGATATTGCTTTTTCATGCCAACTGGTGAGCAACCGCCGCGGATATAGCCTGTTAGCGTCTGAATATCCTTGACCGCAATCATTTCGATTTTCTTCTCTCCTGCTGCCTTGGCGGCTTTCTTTAAGTCTAGCTCAGCCTCGACCGGAATAATAAACACATATGTTTGTTTGCTAGTTCCATGTGCTACCAGTGTTTTATAAACTTCTCTCGGCTCTCTATTGATTTTCTGCGCTACTGAGACACCGTCAATTTTTCCATCCTGATTGTCATAGGTGATTAATTCATATTTCACTTTTTTCGAATCGAGAATGCGCATGGCATTCGTTTTCCCTTGTTTCATCATCGTGCTCCTTACGAGGTTTTTCCTTTATTTTATCACGTAACGGAATGACATTTATATACTCGAGCTTCATAAGGATTAAAAGAAAACATGGACTGTAAGCTGTGTTTTTCCACTGAATAATTATTTAAAAGAAGCTGGTCTGAGCTTAGGCTCCATTCATTTAACTGAAACTTCGCCTGCCGACCGGATAAATTTGTAAGAACTACCGCTTTTTTATCCTCATATGCCCGTGTATAGGCAAAAATTTGCTTATTCTCCTCTAAAATTAGATCATATTGACCATAACTAAATACTTCATGCTGTTTCTTTAACTGAATCATTTTTTTATAAAAAGAAAGAACCGACCCTTCATCCCGAAGCTGTGTTTCCACATTCAATTCTTTATTATTCGGATTTACCTTCATCCATGGAGATACGGTGCTAAATCCAGCATGTTTTTCCGCTGACCACTGCATAGGTGTTCGGCTATTATCACGAGAGGAGGCCCAAATGATTTTCATGATTTCCTGATTCTTTAGTCCTTCGCTTTGTTTCTTTATATAGAGGTTTTTCGTTGCTACATCATCATAATAATCAATGGAAGAGAAGCAAACATTCGTCATGCCGATTTCCTGCCCTTGATATATAAACGGTGTCCCTTTCATGAAAAAATACATTGCTCCAAAGGCTGTCGCACTCTCACGCCAATATTTCCCGTCATCCCCCCAGGTTGAAACGACACGAGGTTTATCGTGATTTTCAATAAATAAAGCATTCCATCCATCCGACTCCAAGCCTTTTTGCCATTTAGTCAGCACCTTTTTCAATTCAATGATATCTAGCTCTGCGTCCTTATCTTCCGGGTCCCAAAGACCGAGATGCTCAAATTGAAAAATCATATCCATGACGCCCTGCTTTTGTCCAACCCAAAGCCCTGCGTCCCCCACCGTCACTCCATTTGCTTCCCCAACTGTCATCACATCTGAATTTCCGTAGGTCCTTTCTTTAAACTCCTTCAATAACGGATGAATGCCCTTTTGGTTCAAATGCATCGGGAAAGACGGGACATACTTTAATTTCTTTGGATTAGGCAAATTAGGTAAACCCGCTCGCTTTTTAATATGGCTAATCGCATCAATCCGAAAACCGTCAATCCCCTTCTGAATCCACCAATTAACGATTTCATACAAAGCCTGGCGAACTTCCCCATTCTCCCAGTTTAAATCCGGCTGCTTAATTGAAAAAATATGGAGATAGTATTGCTTTGTCTTCTCATCATATTCCCATGCCGAACCGCCAAAAATACTTTCCCAGTTATTCGGCTCACGCCCATTTTTCCCGTTACGCCAAATATACCAATCTCTTTTTGGGTGATCCTTTGAGAACCTAGATTCAATAAACCAAGGATGCTCATCACTTGTATGATTTAGAACAAGATCAATGATTAACTTCATGCCCCGTTTGTGAACCTCTTCAAGAAGCTGATCAAACTCCTTCATTGTTCCGAAGTCTTCCATAACATCCTGATAATCTGAAATATCATAGCCGTTATCGTCATTTGGCGATTTAAACATCGGGCAAATCCAGACGGCATCCACGCCTAATTCCTGGATATAGTCCAACCTTTGAATGATTCCTTGAAGATCACCAATTCCATCTCCATTCGAATCTTGGAAGCTTCGCGGATAGATTTGATAGACTACCGCTTCTTTCCACCATATCTTCATTCAACAGCATCCTCTCTGTTCATATTTTATCCAAGAGAGTTATATAACAAATTTGAACCGGCAAATAGCAAAATAATAGCATATTGTAACCCCTTCTTAACCTTTTATTCTTTGATTTAAGCTATGATTTAGAGAGGTATGAAATAAATTAATATTAACATCACTTCCTAGATGGCCAGACATATATTTTTATATAAAAATCCCCTTACCTATTGT
>NZ_JBALPC010000050.1:0-36549 GCF_036965225.1 Bacillus sp. JJ1474
ATGACACACAGTTCATTTTATTAAAGAAAAGAAAGGAGGCGGAAGCGTTTATGAAAGCATCAACTATTAAAAAGTTTGGCAGTGGCATAGTTATCATGTTCGCAATTGTATTGACCATTTCTGCAATCGTAAGATATTTTGTAATGGATCCTGCCACGTCTAATACAACTTTGGTTGAGCAGGGAATGAATATGTATGACTTTCATTATCAACCATGGAACATCGTTTTATTTGCTCATATTATGACTGCTTCACTTGCCATTTTGATCGGCCCATTTCAATTTTTCAAAAAGCTTAGGAACAAACGAAAGTCGCTGCATCGAAACATGGGGAAAATTTATGTAGTTTCAATTTTAATCAGTGGGATTACGGGGATTTATTTGTCGTATTTTGCGTTCGGGGGAGTTATCTCTAAACTAGGATTTTTCTCTTTATCGACCGCTTGGCTTATAACCGCTTATTTGGCATATAAAAACATTCGAATGAAGAGAATTCAAGAACATGAACGATGGATGTATAGAAGTTATGCAGTGACCTTTGTTGCGGTCACCTTTCGAATCTGGTCAGCTGTCATTGGTTATTCCTTAGATAATTTTGAACTTGGCTATACAGCAGCGATTTGGGTCAGCTTGGTTGGGAATTTGGTTATAATGGAATACTGGCTGAGAAGAAAGTTATATCAGAATAGAAAGTTAGAAACCATTAAAACGAATCATACTTTGTTAGACTAATGGAAGCTATTGAAAAATAGGATGGAATCATAAAATTTTTGCCATCTTCTTTATATTATTAGTTTTATATATTTATCCATCCAGGGGAAAATTTAACACTTTGGAAATTAGACATAGTGAAAAATTCTTATAAGTGCTTATCATATGAATGCTTTAAAAAATATAAGGTGAGGTTGCTGATGCAGCCTTTTTTTATTTGCCACCTTAAGCCCTAATAGAAAATGCGGTAAAATGAATCTAAAAAACATGGTAGTCAAAGAAGTAAAGATTGAAGGATTTCATAGGTTTGAAGTGAATAAGAATATTAGACAAAAGGTTAAAGGAAGGTAAATTTGGGGGATGTAAAAAGAGTCATAGAATCAGACCTAACATCCCATGATAAACGGTGAGGAAGAGGTATAGATTTATTTACCAATCCGAAATTAAAAACCATTGATATTCAAAGGTTATATTTTATGAAATGAGTAAGCAGAAGGAAGGTATGGAGAGATGAATCGAAAAGCTGTTGTTGCTGGGGCTACTGGTTTGGTTGGGAAGGAGCTCGTACGGCTATTGCTGAATGACCCGGATTACACCGATATAACACTCATAGTGAGAAGGTCAACGGGGATCGTGCATGGAAAGCTTCATGAGAAGGTTATTGATTTCGAACAATTGGAGAATACCAATGTGAATCTGAAAGGGACGGATGTTTTTTGCACCCTAGGAACGACCATTAAAAAGGCTGGCACGAAAGAGGCTTTCCGCCTAGTTGACTACCACTATCCTTTGACAATAGGCAAAATGGCTAAAGCACAGGGAGCGAAACAGTTTTTAATAGTAACCTCAATGGGAGCGAATCCTTTATCACGTACTTTTTACATACGAGTGAAAGGGGAACTCGAGGAGTCGCTCCGCGAGCTTTGCCTTCCAGCCCTACACATCTTCCGACCTTCACTTTTGCTTGGTAACCGGGAGGAGTTTCGACTCGGTGAGAGAATCATGTCATCCGTTTCAGGAATACTTTCGCCTATATTCTCAGGACCTCTGCGGAAGTACAGTCCAGTACAGGCAAAATCAGTTGCAAACGCAATGCTTCTTGCGGCAAAAAGGGAGCAATCAGGTGTTTATGTCAATGAGAGTGATCAGATTGCGACAGTAAGTGAGAAAAGCGGGATCTAAAATAAGGCATAAAATTATTATTAAGGCTGCCGAATGAATGCTGTAACGAAGGGAGTCTGGTGCATTTGAAAAAAACAATGTTATTTCTTCTTTTATGTATTTTTACATCTACTTCATCTGTTCAGGCACTTAGCTGGGCCTATTCCTTTGTTGTTTGGAAAGGAAATGTATATGAAGTTACAAAGGAAAATATACTTGAAATTGAAATAGGGAAGGTTATCGGAGAAGTAAAAACAAAACCTAATGATATGACTGGAAGTCACTATGGGAATGCCTCAAATTATTATCCAAAAGGAACAAAATACTATGAAATAAATGGTATATCCACGAAATCTGCCATTGCTGTGGAGACAGAAGAAAACAAGTGGGTAAAGGCTGTTTATGTTCATAAATCCCCTTTTCATTGGATGGGCATTGTCATTAAGGTCTTGCCATTACTTGTTTTGTCGGCAATTGTGACTGTAATAATATTGAGGTTGAAAAAGACCTCGATCAATAACATTGAACGTGAATAATGATAAGGAATAGGGCCTTCACGATAGCCAGTTTGCCCTTCTATTGCCCGATAACCAAGGAAAATAGCTGTCACGGTAACCAGCTCGCCCTTCAGATGCCCGATAGCCAATGAAAATAGCTGTCANNTAACCAGCTCGCCCTTCTGCTGCCCGTCAGCCAAGGAAAAGGGCCGTCACAGTAACCGGACCGCTCTTCAGATGCCTTTTAGCCAATGAAAAGAGCTGTCATGGTAACAAGACTCTCCCTTTGATGACTTGAAAAAGGGACCATGAATAAATTTAAGTATTCTATGGGGGATGATTATGAATATTGGAAGCGAATATTTGAAGGTTGTTATGGACCGATTTAAAAGTGTAAAAAGCCTTGGAGATAAAACGATAAATCAATTATCTGAGGAAGAAATATATTGGATATTTAATAACGAGTCAAATAGTGTTGCCATAATTGTAAAGCACATGAGTGGAAATATGGTTTCAAGGTGGACTGACTTTTTAACTTCAGATGGGGAAAAGGAATATAGAAATCGTGATGAAGAATTCAAATATGATATATCTTCAAAATCAGAGCTAACAATGGTTTGGGAAAAAGGTTGGAAAACCCTAATTGATGCATTAACTGGTTTAAGTGAACAAGACTTATTAAAAATTATCCATATTCGTGGAGAAGGTCATTTGGTTTTAGAAGCTATTGAAAGGCAAATGGCTCATTATGCATATCATGTGGGTCAAATAGTTTATATTGCTAAACAAGTTAAAGGTGAAGAATGGGAGAGTCTTAGTATTCCAAAAGGAAAATCGGAAGAATATTTACAACAAATGCTTGAAAAACATCAAGATAAATAGAAAAAATACTTTGGGAATTAGGTGGAACTAAATGGGGAGTACAATTTCATTTATTAGCCCTTTGATTCCCAAAGATGAAATGAAGTTACCCTTTTTGGAAAATCCCTTCTTATACATGCTGTCACGCTTGATTTCTAATCGGCCAACACAATCGAATCTTCTTTGCTCCAAATATAATAAATAAATTCATTCTCCTCATTCATATTAAGTTCTTCCTCACTTGCCGCTCTTTGAATAAATCCGTTCTTTTCCAAAACCTTTTGGGAAGCTGCATTATATGTCGCGGTCATGGCTTTAATGCACTTTACTCCTAGTTCGGGAGCTGCCTCTAGCAGCATTTTGAGCGCATGATTAGCAATGCCTTTCCCTGTGTGTGCCTCTCCAATTCTATAACCAACAGATCCAACACTTTCAACTGGGTCAATATCGACTAAATTGATTCTTCCTAGAATAGAGCCGTTTTCACCTTTAATTAAATAAAAATGAGATACCCCCAGATCTTGTTCTTCTAGCAAGGCTTCATTCTTCAATTTAAAGGTATTATATTCATAGTAATCATCTCCGCGGCTTGGAACCATCGTTTCGAAAAAAGCTCTGTTCTCCACTTCAAATGTAAATAATCTTTCAAAATCTGCTTCGGATAATTTTACAATTAATATTTTCATCGGCAATCACCATCAACTTAAGGTTTATCATCCCATTATAAACAAAAGTAACTCATTTATGAATATAAACGCTAGTCCCAACCCGAACTCTGGATGATAGGTCTAGAACATCATAATTGAACATGCGAATACATCCGTGTGAGACATTTTTTCCAATCGAAGCGGGGTTATTTGTACCGTGTATCCCATAATGAGGTGCTGACAATCCCATCCAAAGCACTCCAAATGGTCCGCCGGGATTAGGTTGTTTATTAATAATCTTGTAAGTCCCAGAAGGTGTAGGTGTCAATATTTTTCCAACAGCAATAGGGTAGGTCTTTATTAATCTGTTTCCATCAAACAATTTTAATTGATGCTTTGATGTAGAAACATCGATCCATCGTACCATGTAGATCAACTCCGTTTTTTGACTATTGTATGAGCAAGCTTAGGCTTTTGTTAATGACGGTTTGCAGGAGTAAAAAGGAAATAGTTTACAAACACTAAAGCCATTAAGCATGAAAATGGTGATGGAATAATGTCCACTTTTTTAAGAAAAATATTAAGAAAAGGCTCTTGGAGGAGATAATGTGGCAAATGAAGCAAAACAAGATAATTTATTATCGCTTATAAAGAAGGGAAATAAATCCTCTGCAGTAGCAGCTATAGGTAATACTGTAATAGCAGTGGCCAAAGGAATTGCCTATGTCTTAAGTGGAAATGGGGCTATGTTTGCTTCTACAATGCATTCCCTCGCTGATGCAGTAAATCAAGGGTTTGTTTTTGTCGGCAGTGTACTTTCAGAAAAAAAACCGACACGCAGGTTTCCTGCTGGTTTTGGCAGGGTGATCAATATTTTCTGTATGATCGCCGTTATTGTTGTGACTATAATGGCTTATGAAACAATAAAAGAAGGCTGGCATTTACTTCAACACCCCGTAAGCAAAACAGGTGGATTTTGGCTGAGCGTCATTGTTTTAATCATTAACCTTGCGATAGACGGTGCTATTCTAGTTAAAGCGATGAAAGAGATATTAAAAGAAGCGAGAGTTGAAAATATAAATGGATTTGGGATTGTATCAGGAGCATTGAAAAATGTCGGCAGAGCAGCCCCACCTACCCGCTTAGTTTTTTACGAGGACATTGTGGCGTGTTTAGGTGCATTATTAGCGCTAATTGCTATCGTTGTTACCTCTTTAACAAACTTTAATGCATTAGATGGAATAGCCACTATTCTGATCGGTGTACTGATGGTCGGAGTTGCTTTTAGGGTGGGATTTGATAATATGGTCGGTCTCATAGGAGTAGCCGCTCCACAGGAAATAGTGGAAAGAGTTCAAAATGCTATCTTTAGTGATAAGGAAGTTGCTGATATAAGAAAACTTCGAATTTTACAAGAGGGAAGGTACTATCATGTCGAGGGACTCATCGAATTAAGAAAAGGCCTCTCCCTCTCAATTGCTGATGATATAAAGTTCAGGGTACAGGATAAGATCATGGATGATCCAGATATAACCGATGTGACCCTCGGAATTATTGAGGATGACGATATTAAAAGTTGGTCCACTGATAATTTGAAGGGACTGACATGACCAAGTATATTCATTATAAACACTGCAGGTGCTTAAAGTTTCAATAATAAAAAGGCTGTCGAATTATTTCCGACAGCCCTATTTGTTTGGTCAAAAAAAATCCAGCTGTTTTCTCCAGCAGGTCTCCTCAAAAATAAAGCGGGCTAAGATTTCTTGTGATCTTCTAAGCTCAGTGTCATATGGAGTTCCATTGGTTGCAACTTTTCTCCTTATTCAAAAGAATATTTGAATATATCTTTTGACAGTTTATTGATGAACAGCATAAACTAATATGTAAATAATCAAATGCTCATTTGAATGAGGTGGATGAATGAGTCAAAAAAATATAACTGCAGATGACTCCTGTGAAACATTTTGCTTTGATGAAGAAAAGGTCAATCGGATCCAACAGAGAGTGGACGAAGTGAATGGAGTAGAATTATTATTTAAAGCCTTGTCTGATGCCACCCGAATTAAAATTGCCTATGCGCTAACAATAGAGAAAGAATTATGTGTTTGTGACGTAGCAAATATTATTGGATCTTCAACGGCTACAGCTAGCCATCATTTACGATTATTGCGTGATTTGGGGTTAGCGAAGCATCGAAAGGAAGGAAAGCTTGTTTTTTATTCCTTAGCGGATGATCATGTACATCAATTAGTATCGATCGCATTAATTCATTCTAAAGAGGGTGTAAGCAATGGGGGAAGCGCTGGAGAATAATAAAGAAATATACAGGTTACAAGGACTTTCTTGCGCCAATTGTGCAGCAAAATTTGAAAAAAACATTCGTGAAATTGATACGGTGAATGATGTTCAATTAAATTTCGGTGCATCAAAATTAACAATCATCGGGGAAGCAACGATTGAACAGCTAGAGGAAGCCGGCGCATTCGATGGAATTAAGGTACTTCCTGAGAACCAAAGAGGAAAAGAAGAAAAGGTGTCATTTTGGAAGAAGGTCGAAAATAAAAATACGATGGCTTCACTTTCCTTCCTAATATTAGGATATGCGTCAATGTATACATTGGGAGAGAGCCACATAGCTACAATCTTCACTTTTGCTTTATCGATTATACTTGGCGGGTTTGATCTTTTTAAGGTCGGGTTAAAAAACCTTACAAAGCTGCAATTTGATATTAAAACTCTGATGACAATCGCGATCATTGGTGCGGCCATTATCGGAGAGTGGAGTGAAGGGGCAATTGTGGTTTTCTTATTCGCCTTGAGCGAGGCTTTAGAAAGCTACTCCATGGATAAAGCACGAGAATCGATTCGCTCTTTAATGGATATTGCTCCAAAAACCGCTTTAGTGAGGCGCGGAAATCAAGAAATGGAATTAGATGTTGAAGATATCGAATTAGGCGATATTTTAATCATTAAGCCCGGGGAAAAGCTGGCAATGGATGGGGAAGTCGTACAAGGGCAATCTTCTATCAATCAAGCAGCCATCACGGGCGAATCCATCCCTGTTTTAAAAATTCCTGGTGATGAAGTATTTGCCGGCACATTAAATGAAGAAGGTTCATTAGAAGTAAAAGTCACGAAACGGGTGGAAGATACAACGATTGCGAAAATTATCCACTTAGTGGAAGAGGCGCAGGCAGAGCGCGCTCCTTCGCAAGCATTTATTGATAAATTTGCGAAATACTATACTCCCGCCATTATGATTATCGCTTTTTTAATCGCGATTGTTCCTCCATTACTCATGGCTGGAGATTGGTCCGAATGGATTTACCGAGGCCTTGCTGTATTAGTTGTCGGCTGCCCGTGTGCTTTAGTTATTTCTACTCCAGTTGCAATTGTCACAGCCATTGGGAACGCAGCGAAAAAAGGTGTATTAATTAAAGGCGGCATTCACTTAGAAGAAGCGGGACGTTTAAAAGTAATTGCCTTTGATAAAACCGGCACATTAACAAAAGGGACACCAGAAGTGACTGATATGAAAGCATTAGAAGGACATTGCGAAAAAGAATTATTGGGAATCGCCATGGCTATTGAGAAATTTTCACAGCATCCTTTAGCATCCGCGATCATTCGAAAAGCTGAAAAAAATGGGATTTCCCCAAATGACTTTACTGCTGAAGATTTCCAATCCATTACGGGTAAAGGGGCAAAAGCTCGAGTTCAGGATGTTGTCTATTATATTGGAAGTCCTAAGCTTTTTGCCGAGATGAATCATCTTCCTGCTGCCGTTGAAAATGAAGTAAAAGCGTTGCAAATTCATGGAAAAACAGTCATGTTAGTGGGTACAAAAGAAGAGCTTATTGGACTAATAGCTGTTGCCGATCAGGTGAGGGACAGCAGCGCTGAAGTCATTCGAAAATTGTATAATATCGGCATACAAAAAACGATTATGCTGACGGGGGATAATCAAGCAACAGGTCATGCAATCGCTAGGCAAGTTGGGGTAAATGATGTAAAAGCCGATCTATTGCCTCAAGATAAATTAGAAACGATTAAATCTTTAAAAGAACAATACGGAAAAGTGGCTATGGTCGGAGATGGAGTCAATGATGCACCAGCCTTAGCAACAGCCACGATTGGGATCGCCATGGGCGGGGCAGGGACCGATACAGCAATCGAAACTGCTGATATTGCTTTAATGGCCGATGATTTAAATAAGCTGCCATACACTATCCAGCTAAGCCGCAGAGCCTTAAGGATTATTAAGGAAAATATTTCGTTCGCCCTAGGACTCAAATTATTAGCGTTAATTTTAATAGTTCCAGGCTGGCTGACGTTATGGATGGCGATTTTTGCGGACATGGGAGCGACACTCATTGTCGTGTTAAATTCATTGCGGTTATTGAGGGTAAAGGAGTAACCGTGAAATAGAATTAATGAAAGAGGCTATCCAATTGGATAGCCTCTATTCATGTTCAATTTTTTATGAAAGTGTGATTCTTTTACCGAAAAAATAAAAATCGAAGCTACGCGGTCAATGAAAGTGTTGTTCATTTACCCAAATAATCAAAAGAATACTCGTAAGGTTAATAATATGACTATTCGTTTATCCAAGGTACTTTTTCGTCATAAACCTATTGGTCAAATCCTTATCTCCGGCGCTATTCCTTATTTCAAATCCTCAATCGAATTAATATCAACATAATTTGGGACAACTAATCCAAGTTTTGTCCCTTTTAGGTTCGGGCCAAGGTCAACAATATCGTTCTTATACGTATTGTAATATTCGAGATGAGTAGTTGGCAGCCAGGCAGCGACCATGGCATCGGCACTGCCGTTTGCAATCCCGGCAAACATCGGGCCGACTTCAACCTGACTCAGCGTTACATCGTAGCCATTCTGCTCAAGCACCTTCGCAATGACATTTGTGCTCGCTATTTCAGTATCCCAAGCTACATAAACAAGTTTGACCTTTTCGCCATTCCCCGCTTGGGCACCGTTTGTCCATTTGGCTACTTTGTCTGGATTGGCAGCAATCCATTTTTCAGCAGCATCAGCTGGATCCGCGCCTTTTTCAATTTCGACCATCACGTTTTCCATATCACTCGTTTCCCAAAAGAATTGATCGAGGATTTTATAAGCACCAGGGGCATCTTGATCAAGCCCTTTTCTAACGATTGTATTAATATTTTCAGCTTTGCCAAAGGCACCTTTTGGATCTTCGAGATACTTTAAATCAAATGATGAGAACATCCAATGTGGTGACCATCCCGTGACAATGATGGGTTCCTTCTTATCAATGGCTTTCTTTAATACGGCAACCATTGCGGCTGATGAGCCTTCAACTAGCTGCCATTTTTCTAATCCGTACTCCTCTAACATTTGATGGGACGTTGCCATTATTCCAGCTCCAGGCTCAATCCCGATAATTTTATAATTGGTTTGAGCCCCGATTCCACTCGCATTTTCATCTTCAGCAGTACTTTTTGTAAACGATAATACGAGTGCAGTTCCTACTAGTAGGATCGCTAAAATAGATAAAATCACCTTTTTGCTAACAATATTTTCATACGCCGGCTTGCGAAGGTTTTGCGAGATCCGGTCGAGAATAATGGCAATAATCACGATGGATAATCCGGCTTCAAAGCCTTGTCCCACATTTATTTGGCTTACCGCCCGATAAACGTCCGCTCCAAGTCCCGGCGCTCCAACTAATGAAGCCGTCACAACCATGGATAGGGCAAGCATGATACTCTGGTTTACTCCCGCCATAATCGTTGGAGTGGCTAAGGGTAATTGGACTTTGAACAATTTTTGGCTAGGTGTAGAACCGAAAGCATCTGAAGCTTCAATTAAATCTTCTGGCACTTCCTGTATCCCAAGATTGGTCATACGGATGGTCGGAGCAATCGCAAAAATAAAGGAAGCAATAATTCCCGGCACAACACCAATTCCGAAAAATAAAATAGATGGAATTAAATAAACAAAAGCCGGCATTGTTTGCATGAAGTCTAAAATAGGCGTAATAATGCTTTGCGCTGTTTTACTCCGTGCACACCAAATTCCTAGTGGTATCCCAATGACAATTGTGAGCAAGCCTGACAAAACAACGATGGCCAGTGTTTGAATACTTGAATCCCAATATCCAAGATTATTAATCAACAGTAAGCTAATCAGCGTAAAAATTCCTAATGGCCATCTGCTCGTATAAGTAACTAAAAGGGCTAAAATGATAATTAATACGATAGGAGGACCTGCACTTAATACATCCACTAAAATATTTAAAAGCCCCTCGACCGCACTTGTTATGAATGAAAATAATCCAGCAAATGTGACGGTTATCCAATTAACGAGCGTATCGATCCATTGTCCTAATGGGATTTTTGGCATGCTCAATCACTCTCCAAATCGTTCAAAGAATCTTTATTCCCTGCAAGAGCACCAATTACGGCACCACGAATAACGATTCCTTTCAATCTTCTTTCTTCATCAATAACCGCTAATGGCAGACTGGATGTTGCTATATCATCCATAAATTCGGCAAGCAATGCATCTTCTGTAACGGTAGGAAGGTCGGTTGCCATCGCTTCGGAAATGGATTGGTTTTGGTCGATTGCCTGGCGAGCTTGTTCAGCCATTAACACACCCAATAACTTATTTTTTCGATCAACGACAAATATGCTGGAATATCCTTGCTTTCGCATAATTTCCAGAGCCACCCTCGGACCGCGGTCTGGACTAATTTTTTCTGGCCGTTTCATTACATGGGATGCCGTTAATACTTTCGATAAATCGACATCCTCCACGAATTTCTCAACAAATTCATTGGCTGGATTCATCATTATTTGTTCAGGGGTTCCTAATTGAATGACACTGCCGTCTTTCATTAAAGCAATTCTGTCCCCAATTCGGAGTGCTTCATCTAAGTCATGCGTGATAAAAATAATCGTTTTCTTGTACAGTTCCTGGATTTCGAGTAATTCATCCTGCATGTCTTTACGAATGAGTGGATCTAAGGCACTGAACGCCTCATCCATTAATAATATTTTCGTATCGCTTGCGAGAGCCCGCGCAAGCCCGACCCTTTGCTGCATTCCGCCGCTTAGTTGGGATGGGAGCTGGTCTTCATAGCCTTTTAAACCAACAACTTCAAGGGCTTTCAGCGCTTTTTCACTGCGTTCTTCTGGAGGAACATTTTTAATTTCGAGACCAAACTCTGTGTTTTCTAAAATGGTTTTGTGCGGAAATAAAGCAAACTTTTGAAAGACCATACTAATCTTCTTTTGTCTAACTTCTCGCAGTCTTGCGGCATTCATCTTTACGATATCTTCATTTTCAATCAGAATTTCCCCGATTGTAGGGTCAATTAGCCTATTAAACATACGGATTAAGGTTGATTTCCCACTTCCAGATAACCCCATGATGACAAATATTTCACCGGGAAAGATTTCGAAATGGACCTTATTCACACCAACTGTTTGCCCAGTTGCTTTCAAAATTTCCTTTTTCGTTTTTCCTTGCTTTAATAAATCAATGGCAGCTTTAGGCGATTTGCCAAAAATCTTCGAGACATTTCTAACTTCTACAATAGGCTTCAATCTAAACACCTCATTTTCTAAGTTGCCAAATATCATATGTAGTTTTGCCGATTAATTAACTTTATATGTTGGTTTTGTGCAGGGGCATTGGCGACTGAAGCTCTGTAGACGGGAAATTTTTGGAGTGAATTTATTTAAGTGGGAGTTTGTCCCAAACATTCATTTCCTTTTCGAATATTATTTTAATAAAAGGCTGGTGAGCTAAATAATGTATTTAGTTGGCTTCTATTCGCCAAAAGCAAAATCAGGTGTAACGGAATTGTCTTTATCGATTTATCAGTGGCTTAAAATGAATACGCCTTTATCTGCAGCATTTATTTCCTATGGGGCTTTAGAAAAAGAAGAGAATTCCAATGGGTTTATCCACGAATTCTCCAAATTATCATTAACAGAGCAAAAGCGAAAAGTGAAAAGGATGAAGAAGGAATACGATATTATTATTTACGATGCTTCTAGTCAACTTTCCGAAGGGGTTTTAAAGCTATTGCCTATTGTGGATCGATTATTTGTTGTTGGTGAAGAGCATACAAACTTTGCAGTAAAACTGCATCAAATCATTCAATTTAATAAAATTTTTGATAAGAGCGTAAAGAGTTTTATTACACATTTACAAGGGAATAAAACTTTTATTATCCGTGAAAATAAGGTTGATCGTGTAATTGGATTTAATTATACAAAAGAAGAAGCAAATGAAATTGGTCAAATGGTATATACAGATTATGTTACCCATTATTTAGAGGGGAAATTTATTGAAAAAAATGAAAAAGTCTATAATAAAATTAAACAAATTCCGAAAGAAGAATTGTACAGAGGCTTGTACGAACTTGGTATTGATTTTGAAAAAGCACTGCTCTTTCATAAATTTATTATGATGCGTGAAGCATTAGGGCAAAACTACAATGAAGCACTTGAAAATCTATTTCCATTATTAATAAATTCCTCTTTCCAAGAACTTCTAGAAAAATTTGAAAGTGAATTTTATTTCATAACAAAATTTAAAATTTAATAAGCATCCATTTATCATTCCTCTAAAAACTCTTCTTTTTTACCGCGTTTAGCACCGTCATTCTGTAATATAACTGGATTAACTTTGATGAAATCAATAATATTCCTTGAATTGGTTCCAGATAATCTTTTGCCTCATGTCCCTTTTGGGAAAGTCATAAATAGTAGCGTAAATAGAAGATCCCTCACTTTTGTGGGGGATTTATTTCGTTTTATTTTTCTCCTAATTACAAAAGCTATGGAAAGGTTAAAAGAAAATAACAAATGGAGGAATGGACAAATGACGAATTACGATTTAATTATTAAAAGTGGGCAAATCGTGACTGCGGATTCGATTATTAAAGGAGATATTGCCATTAAAGATGGAAAAATCATAGAGGTTTCGGCGGGCAAAGCGTTTGAGGGGACAGCAGATAAAGAAATAAATGCAGAAGGACTTCATATTCTCCCTGGGCTAATTGATACACATGTCCATTTTAATGAACCGGGAAGAACGGAATGGGAAGGACTGGAGACAGGAAGCAGAAGCTTAGCTGCCGGCGGGGTGACCACCTTTTTTGATATGCCATTGAATAGCACTCCACCAACCATTAATAAAGAAAATTTGGAAATAAAAAGTTCTATTGCTGCTGAAAAATCCATTGTTAATCCGCGTTTTTGGGGCGGGCTAGTCCCAGAAAATATAGAGGATTTAAGAGGTTTACATGAAAATGGCGTGATCGGCTTTAAGGCATTCATGTCCCCAAGCGGGATTGATGATTTTAATAATGTGGATGATGAATCAATTTATAAGGGAATGAAGGAGATTGCCTCTCTTGGTTCGCTTTTAGCCGTTCATGCGGAAAGTACGGTAATGTGCGATCAGCTTGCGAAAGAAAAAATAAGTAAAGGGAAAGTATCAGCAAGAGATTTTGTGGAATCCCGTCCGATTATTTCTGAAGTAGAAGCAGTCAGAAGAGTCCTTTCTTATGCAGAGCTAACTGGATGTAAGCTGCATATTGTCCATGCCAGCAGCCGCAGAGTTGTGAAGCTTATTAATGAAGCAAAGGAAAGCGGCTTAGATGTTACAGTGGAAACATGCCCGCATTATTTATCGCTGACAGTAAAAGATTTAGAAGAAAAAGGAGTATTGACGAAGTGTGCTCCGCCATTAAGAGATAAGGATGAGGTAGAAAATCTATGGGCCGCTGTCGCAAATGGTGAAATTGATGTCATCGGTTCAGACCATTCACCAGCACCCGCATCCATGAAAGAAAGCACAGGCAATATTTTTGAAGGGTGGGGCGGTATTTCAGGAGCGCAATCTACGTTAAATATTTTGTTAACCGAAGGGCATTTTAAAAGAAAACTTCCTTTAGAAAAAATAGTTGAATTAACTTCAACAAATCCCGCGAAAGTATTCGGACTTTCAAATAAAGGAACGATTGCCGCCGATTACGATGCTGATTTGACACTTGTGAATTTAAACGAAAGCTTTGAACTAAAGAAGGAAGATTTATTCTATCGTCATCAGCATTCACCATATGTTGGCATGACCTTTAAAGGAAAAGTCACAACAACGATTGTCGGTGGGAAAGTAGTATTTGAAAATGGGAAACTGATGGAGAAATAAAAGAACATAACCCCGTCCCTTTATTGGAACGGGGTTATTTATTTTATCTTAGCCCTTCATTTATTTTATGGGAGGAGTAAGCCATAATGTTTAATTTAACAATAGTAAATAGATATTGCGTTTACCCCTTGTAATTCGATTTTGGGTAAACTATAATATCAATTAACCAGTGGTCAATTAAAGGAGGATCTATGTCACCTCGTAAATCATCTTCTCAAGAACTTACTCAAGAAATGATTCTAAATGTAGCAAGAACTCAATTTATTGAAAAAGACTATCATCAAGTATCCATGAGAAGTATTGCTAAACAACTTGATTGCAGTCACGGAGCTCTTTATTATCATTTTAAAAATAAAGCTGAATTATTTTATGCCATTATAGAAGAATATTTTATGAATTTGAACAGGCTTATCGAAGAAATTGTTGTGGCTCCTGAAGATTCTCATATTAAACTCCAAAAAATTCTGATCGGCTTTATTGAATTCGGCTTAAATCATCAAAGTCAGTATGAAATGATGTTTATGATAAGAAATACGGAGGTAAATGCTTTATCTCAAGAAGCTGCGAATCTTAGCTATGAAAAATTTGCTCAGGCCGTTCAATCTTTAGCTACGAATAAATTATTAATTAGTGATATTTACTCTTCGTTTATAGCTCTTCACGGCTTTGTTTCTCATTATCGGGGTCATGTTAGTGGATTTGAGGAAGCGAAAGAAGCTGCTCATTTACATGTCAAATTTATTTTTAAAGCTCTAAATCAACAGAACTGATTTAGAGTATATTTTTTAACTTTGTTGACCAGTGGTTAATAAAAGGAGGAAGATGAGAATGAAAAAAGCATTAGTGGCAGGTGCATCGGGTGGTATGGGATATGCATTAGTTTGTGAATTAGTATCTAGAGGTATTGATGTCGTTGCCTTTTCCAGAGGAAAAGAAAAGCTTGAACGACTTTACAAAAGCCAGTCAAATGTAATCATCTTTTCAGGAGACGCATTAAATCAAGATGATTTGATGGAAGCAGCAGATGGAGTAGATGTCATTTTTCATGCTGTAAGTTTTCCTTATCAAGAATGGGTTGAGAAACACCTCAAATGTATTGATATTATGTCAGAAGTGGCAAAAATAAAAGGAGCAAAAATAGCTTTTGTCGACAATATATATGCTTATGGAAGGCAATTTAATCAATTGGTGACAGAAGATGCAAAAAAAGAACCCCATACTAAAAAAGGAAAAATCAGACTGCAAATGGAAAACAGGTTAAAAGAAAGCGGTGTGCCAACCTTAATTGTCCATATGCCTGATTTATACGGGCCCAATGCTGAAAACACCATTCTTCACGAAACCCTCAAAAACGCAGTACTAAATAAAAAAGCCAATTTTGTTGGGAGTACGAAAGCAGCTAGGGAATTCCTTTTTACTAAAGATGGTGCGATAGCCATGGTTGAATTGGCACTCCGCCAAGAAGCATATAATCAAAATTGGAACATTCCATCTAAACATCCTATTACGGGTGATGAGTTAATTGCGATTATACGAGAAATAACGGGATACGAGAAAAAAGTCAGAACTGTATCGAAAAGCATGATCCGTTTCTTAGGAATTTTTTCACCCTTTATGAAGGAAATGGTGGAAATGATGTATTTGACGGAAAATCCAGTCTTGCTTAGTGGAGAAAAGTATCAAAAAGAGATAAATTTATGGCCGAGTACTTCATATAGACAAGGAATACAAGAAACAATTTCTTGGATGAAGGAAAATTAAAGAGATGTATTAGTTTAATATGGTAAAATAGTGGAAAAACAGTCCTGGGAGAGAGCATATATGCATATCCGTAAACTAAATATAAATGAAAAACCACCGATCGATTTATTGCTATTGGCTGATCCTTCTTTGAAATTAGTTGAGGAATATACACAAAGAGGAGAATGCTTTGTGGCTGAAATGGATGATCAAATTGTTGGGGTGTATGTACTTCTTCCGACAAGACCTGAAACGGTGGAGCTGGTGAATATTGCAGTAATCGAAACCCGCCATGGCCGCGGTATCGGGAAACAACTTATCATGCATGCAATAAAGACAGCTAAATTATCTGGATACAAAACAATGGAAGTGGGTACTGGAAATTCCAGTATTGGACAATTAGCTCTCTATCAAAAATGTGGTTTTAGAATGACCGGTATTGATCTAGACTTTTTCACTAGGAATTATCCAGAAGAAATTATTGAGAACGGAATACTTTGCAGGGATATGGTTCGGTTATCTCAGAATTTGTAGATGAAATAGAAAAACTTATAGAACCAAACTAGAATTAGCTGCCATTTGTGGTGGCTATTTATTTTTTTAAATAATAAACAATGGCAATTAATTTAAAACGGATTTTTTGTCGGAGACATCTAGTTCGAAAGTAAGGTCTTTTTTCATAAAATAAAATGAAAATATGGAGCTGGAGGTTGGGCATGATTACAGCAAATCTTAACTCATTGAAGCTTTTAGAAGGATGGTTTGAAAATGATCCAACGACAAGACAAAGGGCGGCATTTCCACTTTATAAAAGTACAGGAACAAAAAATCTTTCCGTTGTTTACTTTGAAATTAAACCTGGAGACAGTCTTGGTACTCATACCGATAGTGCGGAAGAAATCATTCTCGTTTTAGAGGGAAAAGCGGAAGCCACTGTTGAACATGAAAAAGGGGAAATAACGAAAGGTGAGATGGCTCTTATTCCTCACATGGTTCCCCATAATATTCGAAACATTGGTTCAGAAACATTAAAAGTGGTCGGCTTTTTTTCGAGTCCCAATGTGGTTTCTACATTTGTTGAGCCTCTAATGCCCATAAACCAGAGCACGGTTGGCACGCCGCCTATTGAAAGCGATAGCCCAATGACATGGAATGAAATCTTTAGTAGAATAATGGGTTAATTTGGTGCATAAAGAGTAAAAAACGACAGAGGAAAAAAAATAGGGAGCTATTCAGAAAAGCTGACTTTCTGAACAGCTCTTTTATTATTCCAAAAGAAAGTAAGAAACCAAACATCCGGAAGAATTATCGAATGCACAAAAAAGGGATTGGTGAATTAACAGGATGTAATGAAAAATTCATAAATTATTTTTTTTTGGCAATAGGGGAAACTGCTTCTTTAGCAAGCCCCTAGGTGAGGACGTAGTAGCCAAACAGTCACCTAAAGGCTTGTACAGAAGGTAGCTAACATTTCATAAATAGAAATGAATAAATTTTGATATAAAATGAAAAGGGGTTATTGAAATTTATCACGCAACCTCATAAAACTATAAATTAATGCAGCATCTCTGCCCATTTTATTACGAGAGTTGATTTTGGGACGCAGACAATTTAGAAATAGCTGGTCGCAGCATCTTGTTCGGCCATATCTCCAATAACATTCGTCATGTAACTTACAACACGCATCTACTTCATTAATTGGTGACCCTGGCCCGGAACAACCAGGCCCACAATACCTATATCCGGGTATACAAAACCCAAAAGGTGACCGTCTATAGCTCATTAATCCTCCTCCTTCCCTGACAAGCACTGAGATACAATAGAGTATGTATTTTCAGCATTAAACGGAAAGGCTTTTAAACTGTTATATGTGAATGCAGCTGGAAAAGAGGAGTTTTTCGAGAGAGCAGACAGTGCTATATGGATTTTCCAGAGATACACGAAGACTTGGCATAAACTGTATAGTGGAAAATACATTAAATAAATCAAAAAACCTCCCATCACCGGGAGGTCTAAATTTATTAAGAAGAGTATCTATTTTTTATTGAAAAATACCGGAGCAGAATCCACGTTTTTTAACCACAAATGTTCTATTCCATTCATTCCATCTTTAACCCATACATCCCCTTGGTGACCCTTTTCAGTCTTGCGATACCATGTAATTGCTGACCCAACGACTTGCGGTGCATGATCCAATTCATCTTTCTTTGGAAAAGTAATCTGCTTTTGTTCACCTGATTTTAAATTAATGACATATAGGGCTGTAAACATTGTTGGAACGGGTCCCTCTTTCCATTCCTTATTTTCTTTTGCTCGGGCAACGATGACTTGATCTGGAGAGAACCATTCGATATCAAGGTCTACGAATCCTTTCGGGGTATATTCCCTTTGTTTGGTCATGACAGAAATGTCGGCAATGGTTGTATGTTTGTTTTCAACGAGAAATCTTCCTTCCCCGGAAATGAAGGCTAGCTGATTGTTTGAGGGGGCCCATTTGATCCAGTTTTCATACCAGAGCATCTTGCCAATCACTTGAAAGTGATCCCCTTTAGATGAAAGGACGCATAAAGTATTGCTGTCATTGGACAATGACGCAGTTGGCATGGCTAGAAAGCTAACCCAATTCCCATCAGCACTCCACTTAAAGTATACAGCGTCGATGGCAAATAATTGATCATTTGTCTGAATGGTATAAAAAGGCTTTATTTTATTTACGTTTAGATTAGCATCAGCTGACACTTTAAAAAGATGAATAGGTTCCCATCCAGTAGGAAGCAAATTAGATTGTGACGAAACGATAAACTCTTTTCCATTGGGAAACCAAGCAAAATCACTTACACCTAGAGACACATTCTCAAATCCTTGTGGCCGTCCATTTTTTGTTTTTGTCACATTTAAGAGCCCTCTTGAATTGTAAGCTAGTTGATTTGATACAGGCGACCATTTAAAATTTCCCGTTTCAATCGTTTCATATGGTTGGTAGATTTCCTTTTTTTTTGAATCATACATATACAAATATGTTTTTTCTTGTTGCTCATCACCATCCAAAAAGGCTATAAACCGCCTATCCATGGACCATTGTGGATTGACTATATAGCGACCTGTTGTCAGTTGAATTTCTTTATCGTCCTCCTTTACCCATAGCTGATGATCTCGTATAAATGCAGCCTTAAGCTGAACTTCGGCAAAAGCATCCACTGTAAAATGATAACTAATGAATAGAATTATTAAAAAAATCCTCATTGCCATTAATATCCCTCCTTGTCATAGGATGTCCTACCAAGGGAAAACAATGGCCATAATACTGAAAGGAAAAATGCTCCTCATCCAAAAGTCGTAGATCTTTCTCGAACGATTTGCGTAAACCCCTTTCCTCCAACCTTCCGATGTGACTAGTGCTTTCTTTTTCTAAAATAAAAGTAAGAAAACGAAAGAAAGCGAGAGATTCAGATGAACAATAAAATGGTTGTTATGATTACAGGGGCATCGAAAGGTCTTGGAAGAGCACTGACATTGGCATTTGCTAAACAAGGAGTACGGCTTGCGATTTGTGCGAGAGGGGAAGGGATGCTGCGCAAGGTTGAGCAAGAAGCGAGAGAGCTTGGGGCTGAGATCATTGCAGTGGAGGCGGATGTTACGAATGTAAGGGATGTAAATCGGTTCGTCTCAATTGTAGAAGAAACTTTCGAACGGGTAGATATTTTAATAAATAATGCATCCGTATTTGGACCGGGTCCTACGCTGCTGGCCGATTATCCGGATCATGACTTTGCGGAAGTGATACGGATGAATGTGGTTAATCCTTTTCTTGTAACGAAGCGTGTATTGCCAGGCATGCTAATTAGAAATAACGGAAGAATTCTGAATGTCACATCAGAAGCGGGAAAAACAGGATTTGCTGAATGGGGTGCTTATGGGATTTCAAAGTTCGCGGTGGAAGGATTAACCCAAACTTGGGCTGATGAGTTAGAGGATACAGGTGTGAGTATGGGGATGGTTGACCCTGGAGAAATGGATACAGAGATGCACGCAATTGCCGTTCCTGATTGTGATTATGAGCTTGGTAACCCTCATGATGTCGCAAAGGCATTTGTTTATCTCTCATTAAATGAATCAGTAGAAGTGAACGGCAAGAGATTTGAGGCACAATCAATTTTAGAGGAAAAAAGGGGGCCGCTCCTATGATGCTAGCTGCACGTCCATTCCAAGTCCATGAAGATTTAAATGCGAATACGCCGGCTGAATACAGAGGAATACCGCGGGATCATGTCCGTTTAATGGCGCTCGATTCAAAAACGGGAGACAGCTTCCATAATCACTTTTACGAGTTAGGGTCTTACTTGCAAGAAGGAGACTTGCTTGTCTTAAATAATAGCCGTACACTTCCAGCTGTGTTAAAAGGGAAAAGGGGAACGCAACATATTGAAATTCGTTTATCACGGAAAATATCTGAATTCGAGTGGGAGGCACTTGTAACAGAAGGGATATTGAAGGTAGGTGAAAAGATTGATTTACCAGGAGATCTAGCAGCGACCATTACTGGGCAGGGAAATGAAGCCCCGTTAATTATTCTCGCATTTTCAAAGAGTGGAATCGCACTATACGATACAATCTATCAATTTGGAGAGCCGCTTCACTATGAATATATTGAAACACCTTGGCCGTTAGAAATGTATCAAACCGTTTATGCTTCTGTTCCGGGCTCTGTGGAAATGCCTTCTGCTGGAAGAGCTTTTACTTGGAAGCTGCTTAATAATCTGAAGCAAAAGGGTGTAAACATTGCTTATTTGCAGCTTCATACGGGTTTAAGCTATTACGGAAAGGACCGCTGGCCAAACCCAAGCAAACATCTTGAAGCATATAACGTGCCAAAGGAAACGGCTGATCTGGTAAACACAACGAAAAAAAATAATGGGCGCATCATAGCTATAGGTACTACTGTCGTTCGGGCACTAGAAACAGCTGTCAATAAAGCTGGAAACGTTGAAGCACAGGCAGGGCTAACGAATTTATATATTCAAAAAGGATTCCCGCTAAAAGCTGTAGATGGCCTCATAACCGGTTTTCATGAACCCGAAGCTAGTCATTTGGACCTTCTCACTGCATTTATTCAAGAGCCACTTCTGATGAAGGCTTACAATGAAGCACTAGCAGACGGATACCTTTGGCATGAGTTTGGCGATATGAATTTGATTTTGCCGATGGAAAAACAGTAATGAAGTGGCATCATGCAGGTATTCAAGTTCGGAATTTAGAAGAAGCCATTGAATTCTATGAAAGTGTTTTCGAATTTAAGATCGAACAATATCTTACTTTGCTCGGTGAGAAAATAGCCTTTCTTAAAAGAGAGGAAATAAGGATCGAACTAATAGAGTCAGAGGAAAAACCATCATCTTTAAGTTCTATTCATTTATCGTGGCAGGTGGAGGATGTAGAGGAATGGATTTGGAAGCTCAGTGTAAAGGGACTTAAATTGGCTGAAGGGCCTTACAAGCTGAAAAATGGCTGGGATATTGTCTTTTACGAGGGTCTTAATGATGAAGTAATAGAATTAATTCAAGTTGGTGAAGGGGATAAATAAAAGCATTCAGGGACATCCTTGAATGCTTTTTCCACCTCTTTATTCAACGTGTACCTTTTGGACACGTCCAACCTGTCCATCCGTTAGCCTAACTTTAATACCGTGGGGGTGAGTGCTCGATTTTGTGAGTAGATCCTTTACGATGCCTCTTGTCAGCTTTCCTGTTCTTTGATCAGCTTTAAGGACGATATCGACAGTCTTTCCAGGCAATACATCTTTCCGATTTTTTCCGTCCATTAGACACCCATTTTTCTGCGGGTATTGCTTGGTTTCTTTGATTGCTGGCTCTTCAGCTTTTTCGTTGATAAATCTCCATTTGTTGCACCTTTGCCGGAAGCGTTAGCCTGATTTTTTTTCTTTTCAAGCTGTTGTTTCATTGCTTCCTGCAGGCTGATTTTCTTTTTAGGTGCTTCGGATTGATGATTTTCAGACATAGAAAGGTTCCTCCTTTTTAAATATGTAGTTAGTCAAGTATAATCCATTTTTAGTTGTTTGTGAAAGCAAAAATAAGACAATTACACTTTAATTAAAGTTCGAATTTTATCATTTAAAATTTATTCTGCATCTGTAGGTGATATGATCTGATCTTCAAATAAATCAATAAAGAGAATACTGCTGGAGGAAATCACAGCATACTGGATATCTTTCACCTGTAAGTTCCTCCGTTTAATTTCTCGATCAAGCCACTCACTTGAGTAATTATTGTTTAAGTTTTTTCCAATCACCTTTCCATCCATAATAAGCTCTATTGGAAGGTTCGCAGTTTGATTCGTCATGCCTGGGTACAAATCTTTTTTGATTAAATTTTGAAATTTTGTTTTTTTCATAACAGATAATTTGCCGCTTATCTCTAAAATAGCAAATTCAACCTCAGATAGATCAAATATTGCCTTTTCCCTAAGCTGCTGATTTAAATCATCTAAAGAATATTTTGCTTTTTTCATATTGCCATCAAGAATTTTCCCATTCTCAATAATGACAGTTGGCTGTCCTGACAGCCACTTTCTTAAACGTCTATTTCTAGATGAAATAAAAGAAACAAGAAAGTATATGGAGATAAGTGAAAGAAAGGCGGACACCATAGGGATAAATTTTAAGTTTGTGTCGAATCCTATGTTGGCAATAAAGGAACCGATGGTGATTGATAGAGCGAAATTATAATGATTAATATGAGAATTTATATATTTTCCAATCCATAAAGATACAAACAATAGGATAATGAAAGAAGCACATGTTCGAAAAATAGCATGTATGATGACATCCAATTTTTTCATCCTTTATTATAAAGTATTCCTTAATTAATTTTAGCCAAATAAAGACTGTATCATAACATGGAAAATTACCTGTATTGGTTCCAAAAAAATCATAGGCATGCGCCAATTGGACCTAAGAAACCGAAGATATTATCGAATTACAGATAGCGGCCGAGCTAAATATCAAGAACTGCTCAGGGATTGGACAGATTATAAAATTAAAATTGATACGGTTTTACTAGGGGGATTAAAAAGTGAATAAAGAGTCGTATTTCAGGGAACTGCAGAGCAAACTTAGAAAATTGCCGGATGAAGAAGTGATTGCAGCCTTAGATTATTACAGTGAATATTTTGATGAAGCAGGAGTAGAAAATACTCAATATGTAATTGAAAAATTAGTTTCGCCTGCCCAGGTAGCCGGAGCTTATTCAAGTTCTTCTAATTTAATGTTCCATATTCAATTACTGGTACTGCTTTTCCTGAGATAGCTGTTTCGGCTCTATCATTTTTTAATTGAATGTATTCCGTTACTTTGAGGCAAAGAATTAATATGACCCCAATGCCAAGGTTGCCCAAAGTTCTTTTTCTAGTGACGGGCTGAATAAGCAATGTTCCGATTGAGATTTTAATAATGGGTTGAGGAATGGTCATTTGAGAAATCAATCTTCTTCCACCCAATTTTAAAATAAGAGTACCAAGTAAAAAATTATAAGTGTTTGCCAAATCAAATTGAAAATCCATATCTTTTCTCCTTATTAGAATCTATATGTATTTTCTGTTTGAATTTACCTTTTATACATAAAACTGAGTACATTTAAAATTCGCGGAGATACTGAGGGCAAACGGGAAAGTGTCTAATAGAAAGAATAGTAGTTTAGGCTTTCTATATATATTAATATATGAATGAAAATATGGTAAGATACAAGAGGAAAACTTGGTCATGTGTTTCCGCAATTATAGGTTTATTTTTAGAAAGCAGGATGTAAATGGGTCTATTTATTTTGAAGCGGCTTGCTGAATCATTCATAGTTTTACTCATTGGAAGCATGCTTTGCTTTATATTTATTCGGTTGCTGCCAGGAGATCCAGCAGCTGCACTTTATGGGGAACAGCTCCAAAAAATGAGTGAGGCGGACAGACTTCGCATCACTGAAAACCTTGGACTTCATGATCTGCTCCCGGTCCAATATGGAAAGTGGCTTTCCCAAATATTACAAGGCGAATGGGGGCAGTCCTTCATTTCGGGGGAAGATGTGACCTTATTGGTGATCCAAGCGCTGCAGCCTACATTTATTCTTATGATGTCATCCCATTTGATTATTTTTCTGCTTGCTGGCGTGTTTGGTGTCGTATCCGGATTGTTTCGACGATCTTTTTTTGATCAAGTGATTACATGGGTTAGTTTACTATTTATGTCCATACCGCCTTTTTGGTTCGCACTTATGCTAATGCTTTTTTTCTCCGTTTATTTAGGCGTACTGCCGACTTCCGGAATGGGGGAAGGAGGATGGGGCGAACAACTTCGATATTTACTTATGCCTTCATTAGTCCTCGCTTTATCACATGCCGGTTATTATATCAGGCTCCTTCGAAATCATATAAACATAACGAAAGATAATGGATTTATATTTGCTTTAAAAGCTCGGGGGATTGAGGAACGTAGAATTTTGTTGAATCATTTGCTGCCAAATGCTTCAATCCCCTTTCTATCCTATACAGGAATGTCACTTGCTGTAGCGCTTGCAGGTTCTGTAGTCATAGAAACTATTTTTTCGTGGCCAGGACTTGGCAGACTATCTTTAAAGGCTGCCCTAGCACATGATTACCCTGTATTATTAGCCGTCATTTTATTAAGTATGGTTTTTGTCATTGCGATAAACTTGTTAGTTGATCTCCTTTGTGCATGGATGGATCCGCGCCTGCGTTCTCAGCTGCTTGAGGAGGGAAAGAAATGAGAATGAAACGTCAGTGGAAGCTAATTATAGCAACTTCCTCTTTTTTGCTTCTTATTTTTTCTGTCGGGATGGCATCTTTTCTTACACCTTATGACCCGCTGTCTATCAGGATGGATCAGGTTCTTCAGCCCCCTGGATCAAGACATTTATTTGGAACAGATGAACTTGGACGGGATGTTCTAACACGTCTTTTGTATGGAGGGCGTGTTTCTCTCTTAGTCGGTGCCGCCGCTATGACAGTTTCAATCGTCATAGGGGTTAGTTATGGGGCGATAAGCGGTTTTGCTGGTGGTATCATGGACCGGATCATGATGCGGATTGTGGATGCTGCTCTAAGCTTCCCTTCACTGCTGCTCATGATTATCCTACAGCTCCTATTGCCTAAAGGATTGATGTCTATCATTCTAGTGATTAGTCTGACAAGCTGGATGACTATTGCCCGTCTAGTCCGAACAGAAATACTGACGATGAAGAATGAGATCTTTATTCAAGCTTCAACCGTGATCGGCGCTACACCTTTGCAATTATTGCACCGGCATATGCTGCCGCAATGCTGGCCGACTATCGCAGTCCTTGCCGTCAGCGGAATCAGCCATGCCGTACTTGCCGAAGCAACACTAAGCTTTCTTGGAATTGGTATTCCTCCACATGAACCATCATGGGGAAATATGCTGATGGGTGCACAAAGTTATTTACTGGGAGGTGCTTGGTGGCTGGCTTTATTTCCAGGAATTTGTATAACCTTTACCGTTCTTTTCATTACATTTGCAGGAGATGAGTTGCAAGATCGCTTAACCGGTCCACAGTTCAGAAATGGAGGAAAATATGACTGATTATCTTCTTGAAGCAGAGAATCTCACAATCTCTCTTCCTGACATAGATTTAGTGGTAAATGCTTCTTTTCGCATTCGGAAAGGAACGATCACCGCACTCATTGGAGAGAGCGGCTCTGGTAAAAGCTTAACTGCAAGGGCAGTTATTGACTTACTGCCTCAGGAAGTAACAGTTACTTCAGGTTCTGTGACATTTTCAGGGGAAATTGTGCAAATGATGAGTGGTAAACGGAAACGGGAATACCGTGGCAAAAGTCTAGGTTTTGTATTTCAAGATACATGGCAAACCTTCGATCCGCTTAGAACGATTGGATCCCATTTTATGGAGCTCTTCAAGGCCCACACTTCCCTGAAGAAAAGGGAGGCAAAAGAAGAAGCGATAAAACTTTTGCGGCTAGTGAAAATGAAGGACCCTGTGCATGTTTTCCGTTCATACCCACACGAATTATCGGGCGGCATGAGACAGCGTGTGCAAATGGCTATAGCTATTGCGTTGAATCCAACACTGTTAATAGCTGATGAACCAACGACTGCCCTTGACGTGAAAATTCAGTTTGAAATTCTATCACTTATACGTCAATGGCAGGAGGAATCAGGCGGAACGGTTCTATTTATTACACATGACTTAGGTGTGGTGGCTGAAATGGCCGATGATGTGATTGTGATGAGCAATGGACAAGTCATTGAACAGGCATCAGCTGAAGAATTATTTGCAAATCCTAAGTCGGATCAATCCAAAGAACTGCTGGAAAATTATTGGTTACTATCGGATCCATCCATGGTTTATCCTATCAAAGAAGAAAAACCAATAATGGGAGTAGAAAATGTCTCTAAAACATTTCACAAGAAAAAGTGGTTTCGATCAGATAAATTCGAAGCTGTCCGAGATGTGACATTGCAAATTCATGCTGGAGAAATAGTTGGATTAATTGGCGAAAGCGGAGGAGGAAAAAGCACTCTTGCCCGCCTTATGCTAAGCCTTGAGACATGCAGCAAGGGAACGGTTTCGTGGTATGGCCAAAAAGAGTTGCGAAGAGGTGTTCAATGGGTGCATCAGGATCCGATAGCCTCTTTTGACCCGCGCTGGACAGTAGAGAAAGTTGTTGGCGAAGGATTTGACTACTGGAAAAAAGGCGAAGGAAATAAAAAAGAAGAAGTAGCAGCTGTTTTACAGAAAGTAGAGCTTCCTTCATTTGCGATGTCATTATATCCTCATGAACTTTCTGGGGGGATGAGGCAGCGTGTTGCACTTGCTAGGGCACTGTTAGTAGAACCAGAGCTCATTGTGTTGGACGAACCATTTGCCAATCTCGATATGAGCTCACAAGCAAGAATGATTTCATTAATCCAGTCATTGAATGAACTTGAAGAAATGGCTATTTTTTTTATATCACATGATATCCGCGCAGCAATGGCGCTTTGTCAGCGGATTTTTGTCATGAATGAAGGAAGGATTGTTGAAGAATTGCCTTCAGACGAACTTTGCCAATCCAAGAACGAATACACACAAGCGCTTTTGTCTTATATGCCGATACTCAATCCTTCTAATAGAGGGCTGAAAAGAAATGAGAGGGAAGAGATTCATGTATAAAAAACTAATTTTAGCGATCGTTTCTATTTTTAGTCTTATTGTTTTAACGAGCTGTAGCGAAAGCAATTCAGAACAAGCTCAATCACCCAAAAAGAAGCAACTCGTTTATGGTACGGAAACAGAAATTGAAAAAGTGAATCCTGTTTTAGATGAAAGTCAGGAAATTGATGCCCTTCTTTTTCGCGGCTTAACAAAGCCAGATGAGAATAATAACGTAAAACCTGATTTAGCGGAGAGTTGGGAGATTTCTCAGGACAATTTAATCTATACCTTTAAACTCCGTGAAGACGCTAAATGGCAGGATGGAGAACCGGTAACTGCTGAGGATGTTGCCTTTACATTTAATAAAATTAAAGACCCGTCAACAAATACACCTATTTCAGGTGAATTTAATGAAATTAAGTCAGTTGAAGCTATTGGGGAGTTTGAAGTAAAAATAACTCTTCATCGTCCTTTTCCACCTCTTTTGGATAAGCTGAAAGTCGGTATCGTGCCCGCGCATATTTTGCGTGATGAGAATCTAAATAAAACGGATTTTAATCAACAGCCAATTGGGAATGGCCCGTTCAAGCTAAAGGAGTGGAAAAACGATCATACGATTGTGCTAGAACGGAATGATGATTATTACGGACAGGTGCCGAAGCTAGATGAAGTGGTTTTCAAAGCTGTTCCGGATGCCAATACACGTGCATTACAGTTGAAAACGGGAGAAATCGATTTAGCTTTATTGGAGCCGAATCAGCTGGCAGGCGTTAAAGAAACAGATCCTTATGCGGTGCATGAAGTATCGACAGCGGATTATCGTGCCGTGATGTATAATATGCATTTGCCGTTATTTCAAGATAAGCGTGTCCGCCAGGCGATGAATCTTGCGGTAAATCGGGAAGAATTAGTCAAAGGGGTACTAGCTGGGAAGGGAGAGCCTGCATGGGGACCTTTGCAGAAATCTTGGGCAGGAGTTCCGCAAAAAGAATGGTATTCGTACAATATAGAAAAAGCGAAGCAGATTCTAGCTGAAGCCGGCTGGGTAAAAGGATCAGATGGGGTCTTAACAAAAGACGGAAAACGATTTGAATTTGAACTCGTTTCCCCGATTCAAGATAAAATTCGTGTCGCACTTGCGAATGTCGTTTCTGAACAGTTAAAGCCGCTTGGCATAATGGTGGTACCGAAACCTGTTGACCGGAATGCAGTAAAATATGATGGAGAAGAGGCATTAATTATTGGCTGGGGAAGTGAGTTTGATCCAGATGATCACACATTCCGTCTTTTCCATAGCAGTGAAATTGGCGATGGGCAATATAATTTTGGGGCCTATCAAAACGGAAAAGTCGATGAGCTTCTTATGAAAGCACGTACAGCAACAAATATTGATGAAAGAGAAGCTTTCTATAAAGGTTTCCAAGAGGAGCTGGCAATCGATCCGCCTTATAATTTTCTAGTTTATTTGGAAGCACTTTATGGAGTGAATAAAGATGTGACCGGCATCAGTACACGTACGTTAGGACATCACGGGTTCGGTGTATTATGGAATATTGAAGAGTGGGATAGAAAATAAGAAGAGAAAGGACGGTTCTTGTACTTCTGAAGTACGAGAACCGTCCTTCTGCTATTCTTCTCTCTTTGTTTGTTCTGCAACTTTTTCATGGATTTCTGATTCAATCGCTTCAATATGGTCATCACCAAGCTTATGCATTGGCTGCGGGTGGAACCACTGAATCTCTCCTTGATGTACAAAGCCTTTAAATTCTTCACCGTGAACTTGCAATGTAAATGCTTGCCGTTCGTGCATACGGTCTTCAAATGCGGGCATTAATTCTAAATCCTCAATCCCGCTTGAAATTCCATGTTGTCTCATCAATGAATGTATAGTCGTTTCGATCGTGTCAATTTTACTTTCGCCAATCATTTGTTTTGGGTGTGGATGAAGCCATATAATCTCATCCTCATGGTAATGTCCTTTATATTCATCACCTTGAACCTTAAATGTGAAAGCGTGTCGCTCATGTGGGCGGTCCTCGTAAAGTTTTTCAACCTCAAAATTTTCAATTACTGGTTTTTCATCAGGCATACTTAACCTCCTCATAAAGGTTTCAGCTAAAGTTTTTCCTAGATTAAACTATATATTCATTTATTGCAAGGAAAGTTAAGTCGTTTTACAAAAATAGGTCCCAGAATCCTACTGCTCATTCCGGGACTTTTTTCTTAGTATTTTCTTAAAGATTGAGGTGTATGATTAAACCATTTTTCGTTAATGAGACGATGGCAATTGGCGAAAACTCGTTCTATTATTTGGGTCGAGTTGGCAAGAACTCTAACAGTAAATCCTGGTACTTCTAGTTTAGATAAGCCGAATTTAATGTTTCCCTCTTCTGATTTGATCGTCTCATATAATTCATCCAGCAGACCGTTTTCCGTTTGTTCGCCGATTACGATCATTGAACCAAGATGTGTATATCCTTCCATAAATCCTAATTCAGTTATTTTTTGCTGAGCGGGAACCAGCTTAATGTGATCAAATACACCAAGTTGATCATCTAAATAGATCTCAGTGATTAACTGAATAGAATGATAGGTGAACTTTTCCCCAGTCGGAGACCAGCCCGGGGTTAAAATATCTGTATAAAGAAACGTTGCCCCTTTTTCCATACGAATGACGGTTTTCTGCTTATAGCGAGCATGCTGATAAGCGATTAAAGGATCAGGAAGATATTCTAAATAACTGCCTTTCTTAAGAGAAATCTCAGTCTCTTGGTAGGCATAGTCATTTGGCGTCTTATACACCTTTGTTGCCGACTGCGTTGTTAAAGTAGCTTTGGCACCTTCATCGATTGTTACTTTCATTCGGTACCGGTCGCCGTCTAAATAGCCGCCGCCGGGATTTAGAAGATAATAGCAAACCTGACCTGAATCATCATGGTAAACCGGCCGCATGACCTTGAATGCGCCTTGAAAATACACATTTTTCGCAACGGTTTTCCCGTGTCTGTCTTCAAGATCTAAAGTTAATACGCCAGTCCAGTCTGTCATCCTACTCTAATCCTTTTAATAATGCATGCTTCTTGATCCAGTCAATCACTTCAGGGAGACCTTCGTCCTTTTTCAAATTTGTGAAAAAGAATGGCTTTTCTCCGCGGAAAACTCTCGTATCCTGAGCCATTACTTCAAGGCTGGCACCGACATGAGGAGCAAGGTCTGTTTTGTTAATGATAAATAAATCTGATTTAATCATCCCTTGTCCGCCTTTGCGCGGAATTTTCTCGCCTTGTGCAACATCAATAATATAAATAGAGAAGTCTACTAGCTCTGGGCTGAAAGTGGCTGCAAGGTTATCTCCGCCGCTTTCCACAAAGATAAGCTCGACATCTGGATGGCGCTCGACTAACTCATCTATGGCAGCGAAATTCATTGAAGCATCTTCGCGAATAGCTGTATGAGGGCAGCCGCCTGTTTCAACCCCGATAATGCGATCTTCAGGCAAAACACCGTTCTGAATTAAAAACTTTGCGTCCTCTTTTGTGTAAATATCATTCGTTACGACCGCCATTTTTATTTCATCAGCAAGATGACGGGTTAATTTTTCGATGAGCATCGTTTTTCCTGCTCCAACAGGTCCTCCAACTCCGATTCTAATTGCTTCCATTCAAACACTTCCTTTACTGCTTTTATAAAAAATTAAGACATAAATATACGAATATTTACTCGTTCATGGTTCATTTGAGATAGTTCAAGGCCTGGGGACACAATGCCGAAGTCATCTTCGGGAAGCTGAAGGATTTTTTCAACTGCCCGAGATAATTCGGATTGAAATTTATGTGTGATAACTTGTCCTGCTGTTTGGCCTAACGGGATAGCCCGTACCGCGTTTTGAACCTGGCTGGAAATGGCCGAGTACAAATTATAAAGGATGGCATCTTGCTTCGTCACTCCAAGGCCATGTGCAACTAGGGCAAAAACAATGGCTGGGTGGCCGAATGATTGTTTCTTTGTAATTCTTTCTTTATATTGCGAGAGGATTTCCATCTCATATAAAGATTCAATAAGCTTTAGCATTCGCGCTCCGATCATTTGCGTGCCTTGGCGTGTTTCCCTTGGTAAGTTTTGGACGGTAATTAAACGATCGAGTTTCCAGATTTTTTGAAAATCTTCAGTTAGAAGCGCATCATAAGTTATCCGGCAGGCAAGCCCATCTGTATAAATGAGCTGTTCATGCAAATATACTTGAAGCCACTCGTAAAAAGTCTCTGAATCTTTCACTTTGTCTTCCTGGATGTAGCTCTCTAAGCCGAAGGAGTGGCTGAAAGCTCCTGTAGGAAAATTGGAGTCGCATAGCTGAAACAGAGAGAGAACTCGATTATCCATGACTGTGACCAATATGGCGGAATGCTTGCTTTACTTTTCGATCTTCCCGTGTAAAAGGAATGCCAAGCTCTTGCAGCAGTTCTTCAACTAAATAGTCATACTGAACGAGCATGTCATTTTCTTCAAATTGAGCTGGAAGATGGCGGTTCCCAAGCTGATGAGCAATTACCCCCATTTCATTTATGCTTCGTGGGCTGATGACAAGTAGGTCATCTGTCAGCACATCGATAACAATCATATTGTGATCGTCCATGTAGAGAACATCACCAGCTAATAGGTCTTTCGGCTCTCTTAAACGAATGCCAAGTTCATTGCCGTGATCTGTTTTTACCCTCTGGATTCGCTTGACTAAAAGGGCACTTTCCAAGTATACCTTTTCAATATGGCGTTTATTAATTTCTTCTTGATCCATTTGATCTAAGTTTGTAACAACCTGTTCAATTATCAATCTTTTCACCTCAGAATAAGAAATATCGCTGTCCCAATGGAACTGTATCCACTGGATCACAAGTTAATAGTTCACCGTTTACTCTCACTTCATAAGTTTGCGGATCTACCGTTATATCCGGAGTTTCTGAATTTAATTTCATATCTTTTTTTGTTAGGGTCCGAATGCCGCCTACAGGAAGAATCATTTTTTTCAGTCCAAGCTTTTCGTGAACCCCCTCAACAAATGCAGCTTGAGAGATAAAGGTAATCGAGCTTTTCGATAAGGCTGTTCCGAATTGGGCATACATTGGTCTGTAAATATACGGTTGTGGAGTTGGGATGGAAGCATTGGCATCCCCCATTAGTCCAGTTACGGCAAGTCCATTTTTCAGGACCATTTCAGGCTTGACCCCGAAGAACTTAGGAGACCAAAGAACTAAATCTGCTATTTTCCCAATTTCGATCGACCCGATATGGTTAGAAACTCCATGGGTAATCGCTGGGTTAATCGTATATTTTGCAATATAGCGTTTTGCACGATTATTATCTGCATATTGACTGTCACCAGACATAATGCCTCTTTGCTTCTTCATTTTATCGGCTACTTGCCAAGTGCGCAAAACGACTTCTCCTACACGGCCCATTGCCTGCGCATCGGAACTGACCATGCTGAACACACCCATATCCTGAAGAATATCTTCAGCAGCAATCGTTTCCCTTCTAATTCTTGAATCTGCAAACGCAATATCTTCCGGAACAGATGGGTTTAAATGATGGCAAACCATAACCATATCAAGATGCTCATCAATTGTATTTACTGTATAAGGGAGGGTTGGATTGGTAGATGAAGGCAGGATGTTATGGTATCCCGCAGATTTGATTAAATCGGGGGCATGTCCTCCGCCAGCTCCTTCTGTATGATACATATGCAGAACTCGATCTTTCACAGCAGCCATTGTCGTTTCCATAAATCCGCTTTCGTTCAATGTATCTGCGTGAAGAGCAACTTGAATATCATATTCGTCCGCAACTCTTAGTGCATAGTCTAGGGATGAACCAGTGGCTCCCCAGTCTTCGTGAACTTTTAATCCGATAACGCCAGCTTTCACTTGCTCAGCTAAAGGCGCGATGGATGCAGCATGGCCTTTACCTGTAAAGCCAACATTAATCGGCAACCCTTCAGCAGCTTCCAGCATACGGTGAATATTCCATTCGCCTGGAGTAACGGTCGTAGCCCGTGATCCGGCTGCTGGTCCAGTTCCACCGCCGATTAATGTCGTTGTGCCCGATGTTAATGCTGTTTGCACTTGTTCTGGATTAATAAAATGCACATGCGTATCGATCGCCCCAGCTGTTACGATTAAGCCTTCTCCAGCAATGATTTCAGTAGCGGCACCAATGATAATATCTACATTGTCCATGATGAGCGGATTGCCGCTTTTTCCGATACCAGAAATCTTGCCGTCTTTTATGGCTATATCTGCTTTATAAATACCTGTGTAATCAAAAATAACGATGTTTGTAATAACAGTATCTGCTACACCTTCTCCGCGTGTTGCTAGAGGGTGCTGCCCCATACCGTCACGAATCACTTTCCCGCCGCCAAAAACAACCTCTTCTCCGTAGGTTGTATGATCTTTCTCAATTTGAATAAATAAGTCAGTATCTGCTAGACGGATAGAGTCGCCAGTTGTTGGCCCATACATTTCAGCATACTGTTTTCTGGACATTTTGAAACTCATCCATTATCCCTACTTTCTAATGCGCCATCTACTTTATTATTGAAACCGTATACACGGCGTTCGCCTGCGAATGGAATAAGCTGGATTTCCTTTTCATCGCCAGGTTCAAAACGAACAGCTGCTCCAGCAGGGACATGTAATCGCTTGCCGTAAGCTTTTTCCCTGTCAAATTGGAGCGCTTCGTTCACTTCGTAAAAATGAAAGTGCGATCCTATTTGAACAGGGCGATCTCCCGTATTCGTAACAGAAATAATAAAGACTTCTTTTCCTTCGTTAATGATAATATCTTCCTCTTTTAAGATGTACTCACCTGGCAGCATGTAACGAACCTCCTGTTTATCTGATTGGACTGTGTACAGTGACTAATTTTGTTCCATCTGGAAATGTCACTTCGACTTGAATATCATTAATCATTTCTGGTATTCCGTCCATGACATCTTCTCTTGATAAAATCGTTGCTCCATACTCCATAAGTTCGGCGACTGTTTTCCCATCTCTTGCACCTTCCATTACTTCATAAGTAATGAGAGCAACAGCCTCTGGATGATTTAATTTTAATCCTCTATCCTTCCGGCGTTTGGCAAGATCAGCAGCCACGACAATCATGAGCTTGTCAATTTCACGTGGCAATAGATGCATCATATACCCCTCCTTCTATTAGTTAATCATTAATATTTAAGGGACTTAATTCTCAATTGTTTTCCATTTAAAAATCGCTGTACAGCCCCCTACTAGAAGGATTCTAGCATAAAAAAAATTGAAGGTGAAGGTAAACCTTTTTATAAATGAAAAACAAAATTTTAAGGGAAATAAAGGGACTTTTCCCACTAAAGTATACCCAATTCACGTATGGATTAAATCAGTGTGTTGGATAATTTAGGATTATGGAGATTTTCTAATGAGTGATATTAGTGGCGGCCATTAATAAGATTAAATTTATGTATGTTGACATATCATATTATACGCCATATAATATCATTAACACACATACTATACGACATATAATATATGCGGCAATATAATACTATCAATAGGAGGTGCAGCTATGTCTTTTCAACTTGGATCAGCGCTACTTGATGCCTGTGTACTTGCAATCTTAGCGAAGGAGGATGCTTACGGATATTCCCTGACCCAGGAGGTTCGCGAGGTGATGGATATTTCTGAATCAACCCTTTACCCTGTACTGCGCAGATTGCAAAAAGGTGAGTATTTAACAACCTATGATCAGCCATTCCAAGGAAGAAACCGAAGATATTATCGGATTACAGATAGCGGCCGAGCTAAATATGAAGAACTGCTCAGGGATTGGACAGATTATAAAATAAAAATTGATACGGTTTTACTAGGGGGATTAAAAAGTGAATAAAGAGTCGTATTTAAGGGAATTGCAGCGCAAACTTAGGAAATTGCCACATGAAGAAGTAAATGCAGCCTTAGATTATTACAGTGAATATTTTGATGAAGCAGGAGAAGAAAATACTCAAAATGTAATTGGAAAATTAGGTTCACCTGCCCAGGTAGCCTCACAAATTTTAGCCGATTATGCAGTAAAAGGATTGGATACTGAATCTGAGTCTGCTAAAAAGGGATTTTCTGCAATTTGGTTTATTATTCTAGCAATTCTCGCTTCACCAATTGCTTTGCCATTGCTCATTTCAGTTTTTGCTCTAGTTTTTTCCGCAGTAATTGTGTGTGTAGCATTTATTTTTACTTTCTTTGTAACGATCGCAGCTTTAACCTTATCGGGAATAGTCAGCATAGTAGCTGGCTTCTCAGTTATTGGGCAGCATTGGCAGACTTCTCTTTTCTTTGTAGGAACTGGATTGATTGCCTCTGGAATTGGCATTCTATTATTCTCGCCGCTAGTATCCGTTACTAAAAGTATGAGTTTAGCCTTAGCAAAATGGCTAAAGAGGTTATTTGATAAAGTGACGAGAAGACGTAAGGAGGCGATTTAATTGAAGAAGAAGACGAAAGTATTAACAATGATTGCTAGCGGGATGCTTGTCATTGGGATCGTGCTTGCGGTCATTGGCCTCACTGCTGGAGCTAAATTCGGGATTACAAATACGAAGGATGGATTTAAAGTATTAGGACTAGAAGATCAAATAATAGAGGAATTGCCTCTCCCTGCTTTTACAAAGATTACTAGCAATCTCAATGATGTCGATATTGAAGTTATCCCTTCAAATGAGTATAGATTAAAGATTGAAAGACAAGAAGAAATTGAAATCAACTACAAAGTTGACAATGATACGCTTGTTATAGAAGAAAGTAAGCAAAATGTTCCGCTGCTATTTGTAAATCTGACTTTTACTAGCATCCCGGACAACGTCATTAAGGTCTATGTTCCTAAAAAAGTGAAATTCTCGGAAATCCTCATAAATAACCAATTTGGCGATGTTCGATTGGAAGGGGTAAGTAGTGATAAAATAAGCATTGATTCAAATGATGGGGATCTTATTTTCAATAACGTGGAAGCAAATAAACTAAAAATTGTTAATCAGTATGGAGATATAAATGGAAGAAATGTGACTACAGAAGAACTAGTCATTGTGATGAATGATGCCGATGCCGAGTTTGATAAGTTGAACGCAGCATCGACCGTTTTGAATAATCAATTTGGCGATATCACTTTCCGAAACTTTAGCAGCAAAGGGTTGAATATTCAAAGCAATGACGGAGATATCGCTATCCATGGTTTACTCTTTGGAACCACCTCTATTCGTTCCAACTTTGGCGATGTTCAGGTGCACCTTCTAAATAAGGAGTCAGAAATAGACTATAGCATCCTAAATTCTTTTGGGGATATAACCGTTAATAATACTGACTATGAAAAACACGTTATAAATGAAGGAAATGGAAGTCATAGACTAAATATCACTGCTAAAGATGGCGATGTGGAAGTTACGTTTTAATTGGAATCATTGAATGTAGAAAATTTGTAAATAGCATTTTAATCAGCAGACCAAATC
>NZ_JBALPC010000051.1:0-18685 GCF_036965225.1 Bacillus sp. JJ1474
AAATTAATAGAGTCTCTTTCTATATCTATTAAATACCTCTGGCAATCATGAGTTCTTTGGAGGAAAAAAATGAAAAAAATATTAATTTTAATTAGTGCCGCCATCATCCTGCTTTTAATAATAATTATAGGTATACATCAATCAATGATGGAAACTGCAAAAAAAACTCCACCCCACAGTGTTCCATACTTAATTGTTCTTGGAGCTAAAGTGAATGGAGAAGAAATGTCTCTCAGTTTACTTTTCCGTGCCAAAAAGGCATTAGAGTATTTAAAGGAGAATCCCGAAACGAATGTAATTGTAACTGGAGGGCAAGGAAATGGAGAAAATATTACTGAAGCAGAAGCACTTAGGCGTTTTTTTATTGAACAGGGCATTAGCGAAGACCGGATTCTTAAAGAAGAGCTTTCAACATCTACATATGAAAACTTAAAGTATACGAAAGACATATATGATATTGATGAGGCAGTTATTGTCAGCAATGACTTTCACCTATATCGTTCTCTTAAACTAGCCGAAAAGGTAGAAATAAAAGGTTATCCTTTAGCTGCAGAAACACCAGCAATCGTAAAAACAACACTTTTTATTAGGGAATATGCAGCAATCATAAAAATGACTATAGTAGGTAAATAAAAGAACCCAAAACCTTGGGTTCTTAAGCAAGTTCTTTTTTTCGAAATATACGAATGCTTCCTGCGAGCATTAAAATAATAGCAACAATTGAAAGGATTAAAGATGGGAATGTCTCTTTAGGAGCTCCCCCGTAAAACAGTAATTGACTTGTATAGGCCGGAAGCTGAACAGGACTCCAATCTAACCAATTTGCAAATATAGTATTAAAAATACTCAGTAAAATAATAACTATAAGTGAGACAAAACCAACAGCCCCAGGGGATTTTAAGATTGAATTAAAAAGAACAGTAAGCGTTAATACAAAGGACAGCCAGATTCCATTTAAAAAGAAAGACTGCATAAAATCAGCAAAAGGAACTGCTTCAAACAAAATGACGACATAATACCATGATGTAAGATACCCTGCAAAAAAAGAAACCCATAATAAAAGCATGGCACCCGCCCATTTTGCCGTTATAAAAGATGTATAGGAAACTGGTTTTACCAAAATTAGACCTGCTACACCGCTCTTCCTCTCTCCAGCGATCATGCCCATTGAAGTTAAAACAATGACTAAAACACCTAGAGTATTAAATTGACTAAGTATTGAAACCATAACCTCTGATGCAGATGGAACTGGGAGCTGAATGACAGCCCCTTCAGGCAATCCTCCAACGGCATCAAGGATCTGAGGCATGAAATACACTGTTAATGGTTCCTTAACTGAGAGTAAAATAAATACAATTGGAACCCAAATCCATTTGAAATTTCTAGACATTTCAACCATTTCTTTATTAAAAAGAGTCACCCATTGGTTCATTTTTGCACCACCTTCATAAATACATCCTCTAGGCTTGTTCTGCTAATCTCAAACTTAAGCAAGGGTAAGTTATTTTCGACTATCTCTTTAAGAACAGCCCTTTTTGTCCTTTCGACATCATCAGATACAATACTGATTATGTTCCCGTCTACTGAAACAGATAATGCTAAGCTGGAAAAATTCTGTGCATATTCATCGGCCTTCCCTCGGAATACCAGCTCAATCTTAGCCTGCTGATGTTTATCACGAAGCTCTTCCATCGTTCCCGATTCTATTATTTCCCCATTATGCAGAAACAGAATTTCATCACAAACCTCTTCTGCATCATTTAAAATATGTGTGGAAAAAAGAATGGTCGTTTCCTTTTTCAGCTTTTCAAGCAGCTCAAGCACTTCTCTGCGGCCAAACGGGTCAAGAGCAGATACTGGTTCATCGAGCATAACTAACTTAGGCTTGTGAATGATGGCCTGTGCAATCCCTAACCTCTGCTTCATTCCTCCAGAATACTTGCCAACCCGGCGGTTCTTTGCTTCAGCAATACCGACCATTTCAAGAAGCTCATCTGTCCGTTTTTTTGATTCACTTTTCTGTAATCCAGCTAATCTCCCTGCATATTCCAGAAACTCCCTGCCCGTCATCCATTCATAGAAAACAGGATGCTGAGGAAGATACCCAATCCATTTTCGAAAATCCGCCCCTTTTTCAAGCCCATCAAATACGATACTGCCTGAGTTCGGCATCATTAAGCCCGAAAGCATTTGCAAGGTGGTCGTTTTTCCGGCACCATTTGCTCCGAGTAAAGCTATACATTTTCCTTTTGTTAACGTAAAATCCAATCCTTTAATGACTTCAAGGTCTTTAAAGGATTTTTTTAGTCCTTTGACAGTGACAACATCAGACATTAATGATTTCTCCTTCCAACAACAAAATAGAGAATGGAGCCGATGAGATTTCCAAACAAGATGATAATGGCCCACATCCATTTCGGCCCGTTTGTTTTTTCAATCCGGACTAAATCAATAACAGCAATCACAAATAGAATAAGCTGTATAACAATAATGGGAGCAATAATTGCCCAATTAATGCCCTGTAATAATTCCATAATTCATATCCCCCTAAGTGAGTCATTATTTTGTTACAGCTATAAGACGTCTATGTTCAGAATTCGTTCAAAAAATAATAAAAAAAGTCTAAGAGATTTATAATCCCCTAGACTTCATGCATTATCTAAGAATTCTAAATACTAAAGGAATACGGTATTCCTTTCCTTCGTATGCTTTTACAGCAGCAACAATCGTAAAAATAAATCCAAGTACACCTACAATCCATATTGTGACGAATCCGATTAGAATAATCATTAAGATTCCACTGATCAGGGCGTAAACTCCATAGGAAATGACAAAGTTAAAATATTCTTTCCCATGATTATCAATAAATGATGATTCGTTTTTCTTTAATAACCAAATGATAAGCGGCCCAACGATGGTTGTAAAAAAACTTGTTACATAAATGGCTGTCGCTAATAATTTTTCATCCTGTGATGGCATGATTTAATCCCCCATTTCAAATTTTTGAAGAAGTCTAGAACAATAACTATAATTCCTCTTACGTTACTATTTACGCCTTAGAAGCAAAAATGTTTCACATTATTTCACACATTTTTATTTACCTGACCACTAGATTTCATTTTCAGTTCTTGTTTAGGACAAGATGAATACAATTTGTAATGACAACCCCTATTGCCTAATGGCAAAAGAATTTTATTCAATAGGTTGTAAGATTGTTTAAAGGGTGATGCCATTTGATGTCAAAGATTGAGGCCTTTATACTAGGAATAATTCAGGGTTTTACCGAATTTCTTCCTATATCAAGTACAGGGCATTTGTATTTAGGGAGGCACTTATTTGGTTTGGATGAGGCAGGACTTTTTCTAGATACGATGCTGCATGTCGGGACATTGCTTGCTGTGCTTGTTGTATATAAAAACGAACTTCTTCAAATTATAAAAAATCCTTTTGGCAAGCTTTCGATGCTGCTAGTCATTGGAACGATTCCTGCAGTAATCATTGGCTTTTTATTTAGTGATTTATTTGACTCCATCTCAAAGACTGGAGTTACGATTGGCTGGGAATTCTTAGTCACTGGGATCATTCTTTGGTTTGCTGATCGAATTCGTAATGGTGCAAAGAAAATGGAGAGTATTTCCTATGGAGATGCTTTATTTATCGGCACATTTCAAGCAGCGGCCATCTTCCCCGCTGTTTCAAGGTCCGGCCTCACGATCGCAGCAGGGTTATTTAGAAAACTGGATAGAGAGACAGCTGCCTATTTCTCATTTTTATTGTCTATACCAGCGATAGCAGGTGGGATTGTTCTTCAATTTGGGGAGATGCTTTCAGGCCGTACAGAATCCATTTCCTTTGGAAGTTTATTTGTCGCCACCCTGTCTTCTGCGATTTTTGGGTATATGGCAGTTGTCTGGATGATTAATTTTCTAAAAAGAAAATCACTCAAAATCTTTGCGGTTTATGTTTGGGTTCTTGGCATCTCCATCATCATCCTTCAAATGACTGGGATATTCTAATGGTCCGATTTGAAGTCATAAAGGAGTTTTTAAATTGAAAGAGTTCATTCTTTCTGTTTTTGACATTTTATCACAGCTTGGTTATTTTGGAATTGCTCTTGGCCTTATGGTTGAAGTAATACCAAGTGAAATTGTATTGAGCTATGGGGGTTATTTAATAAGCACTGGAAAAATTCATTTCTGGGGTGCTCTTATCGCCGGTGTTATTGGGGGAACATTTGCGCAGCTTTTTCTATATTGGCTTGGAGTTTATGGCGGAAGGCCCGTGCTTGATAAATATGGTAAATTTCTGTTAATCAAAAAGTCTCATTTAGATGCTTCAGAGGAATGGTTTAAAAAGTATGGAACAGGAGTCATTTTTACAGCGCGATTTGTCCCAGTTATTCGCCATGCGATTTCCATACCTGCTGGCATTTCCAAAATGCCTTTATCAATCTTCACCTTATATACTGTAGCAGCCATGATTCCTTGGACCGTTTTATTTTTATTATTAGGAATGGAGCTAGGAGACCATTGGAGAGATATTAAAGACTATGCAAAGCCATTTCTGATGCCTATTATCATTCTAGCTTTTGTATCGATCGGAATTTACTTCTTTTATAAAAAACGCCAAGAAAAGAAATAATCTTCCTTCGCCGCTCCGTGCGGTTTTTTATATTAAATAATGTTCCTTATTATGATCATAGTTGTTAAAATAAATAGAAAAAGATTGATGCCAGAAAGGAATATCATGACAAAAATATTATTGAAAAACGCCAATGTTTACCCGGTCACAGCATCTGCTTTTTATGGCGATGTTTTAGTGGAAAACGGGAAAATTGCCGGAATAGGAAAAATAGATGTTACAGGTCCAGATGTTTATGTCATCGAATGTCATAACCATTATTTATTCCCAGGATTTATTGATGTTCATACACATCTTGGCCTGTATGATGAAGGGACAGGCTGGGCAGGAAATGATGCCAATGAAACGGCTGAGCTCTTGTCTCCTCATGTTAGGGCGATGGATGGAGTATACCCGCTTGATCCTGCATTTTCCGATGCAGTAAAATATGGGATTACAACCGCTCATATTATGCCAGGCAGCGCAAATGTAATTGGCGGAACAACTTCTGTTATTAAAACAGCCGGTAAGAATATTAAGAAAATGCTTGTTCAGGAAACCGCAGGATTGAAAATTGCTCTTGGCGAAAATCCGAAACAAATTCACAGCCAAGGAAATAAAGATTCGATCACTAGAATGGGAATTATGGGAAAGCTTCGGGAAGTATTCTATGAGGCTGCAAGTACTGATCAGCCTGAATCATTGCGGACTGCTCCCATTATTCAAGCTCTTAATCGGGAAATCCCTGTTCGGGTTCATGCTCATCGTGCAGACGATATTATTTCCGCTGTTCGATTTGCTGAGGAATTTAATCTTGATTTAAGGATTGAGCATTGTACAGAAGGACATCTCATTGCAGAGGAATTAGCTGACCTTGATTTAAAGGTATCAGTTGGTCCAACTTTAACAAGACGTTCGAAGGTGGAGCTTAAGAATAAAACGTGGAAAACATATCAGGAACTTACAAACCATGGTGTAGAAGTATCCATCACAACAGACCACCCTTATACACCTATTCAATATTTGAACTTATGCGCTGCTATCGCTGTTCGTGAAGGTTTATCAGAACAAAAGGCTTTAGAAGGAATAACCATTCTTCCAGCAAAAAATCTCCGAGTTGACAAGCAGCTAGGCAGTATTGAACCCGGGAAGGATGCCGATTTAGTCCTTTGGAGTCATCACCCCTTTCATTTTCTTGCAAAACCAAAATGGACGATGATAAACGGTGTTTTCGAATATACTGAGTCGTAAAGTGAAACTTCAATCAGTGGGGATTTTCTTTCATCCCCCACTGATTGTTAGTTGCGGCCCACAGGATGTGGGTCACACAGACGTTGCCACAGGACGTGGCGTTCTTAGTCTGTGTTCCTATAATCGGGCCTTTACGGGCTGTTGATCCCCCACTTAGAAATTTTTGTTTAACTCAACTTCTTGAAGAGGGGGTCTTACAGCCCGTTAATCTGCGATAAACCTATAGATCAATAAGCTGTCATAGTAATTGGCAGCTTTTTTCTTTTATTTTTTGCTTCCCTTATGTAAAATATAGAAGTCAGACTTCTGACGTATGAGAAGAAAAATTGTGTTAATCACAATTAAGAAAGGGTAACCTTAAATATAGTAAAAAAACAAAATAAATCGAATTTCGTTGTAACCGCATTCATGAAATTAGGAGGAATGAATATGTCATCATTTGCGTATAAAAGAATATTCGTCATCGTCATGGATTCTGTAGGGATTGGTGAAGCGCCTGATGCAGAAAAATTTGGGGATATCGGTGCAGATACACTAGGTCATATTGCAGATAAAATGAATGGACTAAAGATGTCGAACATGGCAAAGCTTGGTCTTAGTAATATCCGTGAAATTAAAGGAGTTAAAAAAGCTGAAAATCCGCTTGCTTTTTATACAAAAATGCAGGAAGCGTCGAATGGAAAGGACACAATGACAGGTCACTGGGAAATAATGGGCCTAAATATTCAAACTCCATTTCAAGTTTTTCCTAATGGCTTTCCAGAAGAGCTCATATCCGAATTAGAATCACGTACAGGAAGAAAGGTGATTGGCAATAAACCAGCAAGCGGAACGGAAATTATTGTAGAGCTTGGGGAAGAGCATATGAAAACAGGGGCTCTCATCGTTTATACTTCAGCTGATTCCGTTTTGCAAATTGCGGCCCATGAAGAAATTATTCCGATTGAGGAGCAATATCGGATTTGCAAAATTGCCCGCGAATTAACTTTAGATGAAAAATATATGGTCGGCAGAGTGATTGCCAGACCTTTTACTGGCAAGCCAGGAAATTTCCAAAGAACTTCTAATCGTCATGATTATGCGCTAAAGCCATTTGAACGGACAGTTATGTCTGAGCTAAAGGATGCAGGATTGGATGTTATTGCGATTGGAAAAATTTCCGATATATTTGATGGAGAAGGGGTAACTGAATCACTGCGCACGGTTTCAAATATGGACGGCATGGATAAGTTATTGCAATCATTCGATATGGATTTTACAGGCTTAAGCTTCCTTAATCTTGTTGATTTTGATGCACTTTATGGACATCGGCGTGATCCAATAGGCTATGGCAAAGCGCTTGAAGAATATGACGAGCGCCTTCCTGAAGTATTTGCCAAAATGCAAGAGCATGATTTATTAATTATTACAGCAGATCATGGAAACGATCCCGTCCATCATGGAACAGATCATACGAGAGAATTTGTGCCACTCTTAGTTTATGAAAAAAATATGGAAGAAGGTAAAGAGCTTCCGATTAGGAAAACCTTTGCGGATATCGGTGCTACCGTTGCAGAAAATTTCCAAGTTAAAATGCCAGCAAATGGAAGAAGTTTCTTAACAGAATTAAAATAGGAGGAAAAGTGAAAATGGATTATCAAAAAATTCAGCAGGCTGCACAATTTTTAAAAGGAAAATATAAGCAGCAGCCATTAATTGGCCTTATTCTTGGTTCAGGATTAGGTGTATTAGGAGATGAAGTAGAAGACGCCTTAAAAATTCCATACAATGAAATTCCTAATTTTCCAGTTTCCACGGTAGAAGGCCATGCAGGAAATCTAGTCTCTGGCTTATTAAATGGAGTTCCCGTTGCAGTTATGCAAGGCCGTTTTCACTATTATGAAGGATATAGCTTCGATAAAGTAACATTTCCGGTAAGAGTCATGAAGGAGCTTGGAATTAAGCAATTAATTGTGACTAATGCTGCCGGCGGAGTAAATGAAACATACTCGCCGGGGGATTTAATGCTTATTTCTGATCACATTAATAACATGGGGAATAATCCATTAATTGGTCCAAATGATTCTCAGATGGGGGTACGTTTTCCTGATATGTCAGAAGCATACTCTAAAGAGCTGAGAATGCTTGCAAGAAAAATGGCCGAAAATTTAAACTTGTCCATTCAAGAAGGTGTGTATGTTGGAAATACAGGCCCGACCTATGAAACTCCTGCTGAAGTCCGCATGCTCCGTACTATGGGCGGGGATGCTGTAGGAATGTCAACCGTTCCTGAGGTAATAGTGGCAAGGCATGCAGGATTGAAAGTGCTCGGAATTTCATGTATTTCGAATATGGCAGCCGGAATCTTAGATCAGCCGCTTAACCATGAAGAGGTTATTGAGACTACAGAGAAAGTGAAGACTCATTTTCTGCAGTATGTAAAAGAAATTGTCGCAGAGATGGGAACAAAAAATTAATTTTACCAAATTAAACTTTCGCATTACCCATGAAATTATGAAAACGGATCGGTGATTAAAAATGAGAATGATTGATATTATTGAAAACAAACGAGACGGAAAAGAGCTTTCTTCTGAAGAAATTCAATTTTTCATTCAGGGATATACGGATGGATCTATTCCTGACTATCAAGCAAGTGCCCTAATGATGGCGATTTATTTTCAAGATATGACTGAAAAGGAAAGAGCCGATCTAACTATGGCTATGGTGCAGTCAGGGGATCAAATCGATTTATCAAAAATTGAAGGAATAAAGGTAGATAAGCATTCAACGGGTGGAGTTGGGGATACAACAACGCTAGTATTAGGACCACTCGTTGCAGCGGTAGGCGTTCCCGTAGCAAAAATGTCTGGCAGAGGTCTCGGACATACGGGCGGAACGATTGATAAGCTGGAATCAGTCAATGGTTTCCATGTGGAACTGGAGAACGAAGAGTTTATAAATCTTGTCAATACAAATAAAATTGCTGTCATTGGACAAAGCGGGAATTTAACACCTGCTGATAAAAAGCTATATGCTCTTCGTGATGTAACGGCTACAGTGAATAGCATTCCGCTAATCGCAGGCTCCATTATGAGTAAAAAAATCGCGGCTGGTGCGGATGCCATTGTTCTTGATGTCAAAACCGGCGCCGGAGCTTTCATGAAAACACTTGATGACTCAAGGGAGCTCGCAAAGGCGATGGTTCAGATTGGTAACAATGTTGGCAGAAATACAATGGCAATCATATCTGATATGAGCCAGCCGCTCGGGTATGCAATCGGAAATGCATTGGAAGTGAAGGAAGCTATTGATACGCTTAAAGGGGAAGGTCCAGAGGATTTAACTGAACTATGCCTGACTTTAGGAAGCTATATGGTTTATTTAGCTAAAAAGGCTAATACACTGGAGGAAGCACGTACCATGCTGGAGGGTGCCATAAAGGATGGGACTGCATTAAATGTCTTTAAAACCTTTTTAACCGCGCAAGGCGGGGATGGGGCCGTTGTAGATAATCCAGACATGCTTCCACAGGCGAAGTATACTTTTGAACTGGAAGCAACGGAAGATGGCTATGTATCTGAAATGGTCGCAGATGAAATTGGAACAGCGGCTATGCTTCTTGGAGCGGGAAGAGCAACGAAGGAGTCTGTTATCGATCTTGCTGTTGGTCTAATTCTTCGCAAAAAAATTGGCGACCAAGTAAAAAAAGGCGATTCGCTCGTAACCATTTATAGTAACTTCGAAAATATTTCAGAGATTACAAAAAAGCTATATGAGAATATAAGGATATCTGAGAATAAAGTAACCCCACCAGTATTAATTCATGAAGAAATAACTGAATAAGAACTGAAAAATAGAAGCGTCAGTGGAACTAATTTCCCTGGCGTTTTTTTATGTTTAATAAGTAATGATTGATCCAAATTTATAAATTATCCGATCACTGAAGAAAATATTCATTTTAGTATGGAACGAGTTGTATAATTTCCCTCCAATTGGAAAGGATGGAGCCTATAAAGAATGGAGGGTTATGTGATGAAACGAATAATCTCTATAATGGTGATGTCCTTTTTATTAGCATCTGCCTTTGTACCATCTGCTTTAGCTAGAGAAAGTGAGGTAGATCTTGTCCAAAATGTGAAGTCTGCTATTTTAATTGAGCGCGACACAGGGACAGTGCTATATGAAAAAAACAGTGATGAAAAACTTCCGCCCGCAAGCATGACAAAGGTTATGACCATGCTCCTAATCATGGAAGCAATTGATAATGGAAAGCTTTCCATGGATGAAAAAATTCGTACGAGTGAATATGCAGCTTCAATGGGAGGTTCCCAAATTTTCCTTGAGCCTGGTGAGGAAATGACAACGAAGCAGATGTTAGAAGGGATTGCGATTGCATCTGGAAATGATGCATCTGTTGCCATGGCAGAAAGGCTTGCAGGTTCTGAGGGAGAATTTGTCAAGCAAATGAACAAAAAGGCAAATGAACTCGGGTTAAAGAATACCGAATTTAAATCAGCCACTGGACTGCCTGGTAAAAAGGATTTCAGTACTGCTCATGATATGGCAATTATGGCTAAAGAACTTCTTAAATATGAAGATATAACTAAATTTACTAGTACCTATGAATCATACTTGCGTGAAGGCTCAGATAAAAAGTTTTGGCTCGTCAATACGAACAGGCTAGTTCGTTTCTACCCAGGTGTTGATGGACTAAAGACTGGATTTACAAATGAAGCTAAATATTGCTTAACAGCAACAGCACAAAAAGACGGGATGCGAGTCATAGCTGTTGTGTTTGGAGCGCCTACATCTAAGGAACGTAATGCACAAGTTACAAAAATGCTGGACTATGCTTTTAGTCAATACAAAACCCACCCTATGTTTAAAAGAAACATAGCTCTAGGTCATGTGGCTGTAAGCAAAGGTGAAAAGAAAAAGATTGAAGCTCTTACAAGCGAACCGATCTCCTTATTAACGAAAAAAGGCGAAAACATTGAAAATATTAAACAATCTATCGTTTTGGACAAGAATTTAAAGGCACCCATTAAAAAAGGAGATAAGGTCGGTACTTTAAAGCTCATTCAAGACGGAAAAACATTAGTGGAAAGCCCTCTTGTAGCAAAAGAAGCCAGCAAGGAAGCGAACTGGTGGACTTTGTATAAACGGTCCATTGGAATGTTTACAAGAGCAGGATAATAGCTAATATGTCGAAAATAACTATATGCCTTCTACTTTTAGCGAATAAGCACTAGTTTTGTCTTAAGGAAGGAAATGCGAGTTAGAATATCGAATTGGACTCACTAGAGACTAGATAAGGAGGCTATAATAGTGAGTCTTTCGATTAATTTAGAAGTAAAAAGAGATGTCTTATGTATTCGTCTTAGCGGGGAATTAGATCATCATTCAGCTGATGAGCTGCGTGAACAAGCGACGAAGGCAATTGAAGATTATGATATCCACCATATTGTATTAAATCTTGAGCAGCTTTCATTTATGGACAGCTCAGGACTAGGTGTTATTCTGGGCCGGTATAAACAAATTAAACAGCATCATGGTGAAATGGTTGTTTGTGCAATTTCTCCAGCCGTACAAAGATTATTCGAAATGTCGGGGTTATTTAAGATTATTCGCTTAGAGCCGACTGAAGAATTTGCTTTGCAAAGACTGGGGGTTGCCTAATATGAAAAATGAAATGCATATTCAGTTTAGTGCATTAAGCCAAAATGAATCATTTGCCCGTGTAACTGTTGCTGCATTTATTACCCAGCTAGACCCAACAATGGATGAATTAACTGAAATAAAGACCGTTGTTTCTGAAGCAGTTACAAATGCGATTATTCATGGCTATGAACAGGATCCAAATGGAATGGTTTATATAACCGTTAAAATGGAGGACGGCTTTATTGATATGTCTATTAGGGATGAAGGATCAGGGATTATGGATGTGGAAGAGGCACGTCAGCCATTATTTACAACGAAGCCTGAGCTAGAAAGATCAGGTATGGGCTTTACGATTATGGAAAACTTTATGGATGAAATCGAAATTCAATCGCAACCGGGGAAAGGCACAGAGATCCGATTAAGAAAGCATTTATCAAATAGTAAAATGCTGTGTAATTAAGGAGTCTTGCTATGGATGTGGAGGTAAAAGCTGATAAAGGCCAAGCATTTTTGAAGGATTATGAAGTGAAGGATCTTATTAAAAAGAGCCAGGATGGGGATCAGAGTGCACGGGATACGATTGTTCAAAAGAACATGCGTCTCGTATGGTCTGTTGTCCAGCGCTTTTTAAACAGGGGATATGAACCAGATGATCTCTTCCAAATCGGATGTATTGGATTGCTAAAGTCTGTTGATAAATTCGATTTAAGCTATGATGTTAAGTTCTCAACGTATGCGGTGCCAATGATTATTGGAGAAATCCAGCGATTTATTCGCGATGATGGAACAGTGAAAGTGAGCCGGTCTCTTAAAGAGATGGGGAATAAAATCCGGAAGGCGAAAGATGAGTTATCAAAATCACTTGGCCGCATCCCAACAGTCAATGAACTTTCCGAGTTTCTTGATATTCCACCAGAGGATATTATTCTTGCGCAGGAAGCTGGACGAACCCCTTCGTCCATCCATGAAACCGTATATGAAAATGATGGAGATCCGATTACATTGCTTGATCAAATTGACGATGGCAATGAAGGGAAATGGTTCGATAAAATTGCCTTAAAAGAAGCCATTAATGATTTAGATGAAAGGGAAAGGTTAATCGTTTACTTACGTTATTACAAAGACCAGACCCAATCAGAGGTTGCTGCGAGACTTGGGATTTCACAAGTTCAAGTTTCAAGGCTAGAGAAAAAAATACTTCAGCAAATGAAAGACCGTATGGACGTATGATCCATACGGTTTTTTCACGTCAAGCTCCAGTGCATTTGTACTTTTATGCATCTAAATATTGGTAATCATGAAGTCAATATATGTAACTCATACTACATATATAAGGAAATTTATATGTAGGAAGTGAGAAAAATGGAACAAACGGTTTATATTCGATTGAGACATCGATTGCAAGTTCGACCGCGAGCCTCCATTTTTGTAAAGGACATTGCGCAGATCATTGCCGATGAACAGATTTACGCCCAATTAAGAAATTTAAAAGTTTATGAGGTGAGTGAAAAGGATCAAAATATGATCGTAGTAGATGTAATGAAAGTAATCCGGGAGATCATTAAACAACATCCTGAAGTTGAGATTCAAACAGTAGGGCCATCACAAGTAATCGTTGAAGTGATTGCAAAAAAACGAAAGATTTCCATTCCGCTATTTTTTATTGTTTGGCTCTTATTATTTTTCGGTGCTGCATTGACAATCATGAATTTCCATGAGGATGTAAGCATGCAGATTGTTCAGCAGCGGATTTATACGATAATGACTGGGGAAGTCGATTCAAAGCCGTTAATTTTCCAAATTCCATATTCGATTGGTTTAGGTGCAGGAATGATTCTTTTTTTTAACCATTTATTTAAAAAGCGTCTAAATGAAGAACCGAGCCCGCTGGAAGTGGAGATGTTTAATTATCAAATGGATTTAGACAACTATATATCTATGCATCAAAACAAAGAAAGTATGAAAAATATTGACGACCATTAATGTGATTATAGTTGTTTTTATTGGACTTGCCGGTGGTTTAGCAGTAGGCTCAGGCTTCGTAGCGTTTTTAACTGTATTTGGCATTATCCCAAGACTGACACAGCTTACTAAAACGATGAAAATGGTACGTTTTTATGAGTGGGCAATTGTGTTAGGGGCTGTTATTGGTGCAGCGGCTACTTTATGGGACCCCATTTTAACCCTTACTCCGTACCTTTTATTACCCATTGGTTTAGCCTCAGGCGTATTTGTAGGAATGGTTGCCGCAGCGTTAACAGAAGTATTAAATGTACTCCCAATTCTTGCAAAAAGAATTGGAGTTGACGGACAAATTGTCATTTTATTAATGGCGATTGTTTTCGGGAAGATCTTTGGGTCCTTATATCAATGGGTGTATTTTGTTGATAAATAATAGACCATACCACAATGAAAGGAACAATAAATATGGATGATAGGAGAAGCGTGATTTTAGTAACAGATGGGGATGACTATGCTAGAAGGTCTATTGAATATGTGGCAAAGGAAATAGGCGGAAGATGCATCTCATTATCCCACGGGAATCCCACAGTATTAAGTGGTCCTGCAATCGTTAAACTGATAAAAAAAGCTTCTCATGATCCAGTTATAGTTATGTTTGATGATAGTGGCTTCGAAGGAGAAGGAGCGGGAGAAAAGGCCTTAAAGTATGTAGCTTGCCATGAAGATATTGAGGTGTTGGGAATTGTTGCGGTTGCAGCCAAGACGAGGCAGGCTGAATGGACGAGAGTAAATGTCTGCATTGACCGAGAAGGGGGATTAACTCCATATGGTGTGGACAAATATGGGCTGCCTGAAATGGATATTGGCAGGCTAAATGGTGACACTGTTTATTGCCTTGATGAACTAAATGTTCCAATCATTGTTGGAATTGGAGATATTGGAAAAATGGCAAAAATGGATGACCTTGATAAAGGGTCTCCAATAACGAGGAAAGCTATTGAGCTTATTATGGAAAGGAGCGGTTATCGTGTCAGACAACAAGATGCAGAATAAAATGCCTATTCCTGAATCATTAGATAAAATTGAAAAATATATGGAAGAACGAATTGGGCTCGGTGTAAGCTTCGATTTAGGGATAAGAAAGCTGAAAATTCTTCGCAAAGATGTGCATTTGTATTATGTAAATGGCTTAACCGACTCACTGATCATCGTTCAATTAATCGAAGAACTAGTTGAGATTAATGATCATGAAAAACAATCCTCAAAAATTTTTGAAATTGTTGAAAACCGCCTAGTCCATGATGCTGTAGAAAAAATAAAGACAATGGATGAACTTGTAGATCAAGTACTATCTGGATTAATTGTTGTTGTCATTGAGGGAGAAATGACCGCATTTGTCGTTGATGTTCGCAGCTATCCAGGGAGGTCACCGCAAGAACCGGATACAGAAAAGGTCATCCGCGGATCTCGGGATGGTTTTGTCGAGAACATTATTTTGAATACAGCCTTAACAAGAAGAAGGATTAAAGATGAAAGACTTCGCTTTGAAATTACAGCTGTTGGTGAAAGGTCCAAAACAGATGTTGCCATCGGGTATATTAGAGATATTGCCGACCCTGATTTAATTAATATAATCAGGAAGGAAATTGAAAATATAAAAATTGATGGGATCCCGATGGCTGATAAAACAGTAGAAGAATTTCTTTTCAAACAAGGATATGATCCTTTCCCGTATGTTCGTTATACAGAACGAGCAGATGTTGCTGCAACACATTTACTCGAAGGTCATGTTCTCGTATATGTGGATACATCACCAAGTGTCATTATCACACCGACAACGTATTTCTATCATATGCAGCATGCGGAAGAATATAGACAGTCACCCGCTGTTGGGACTTTTGAACGCTGGATGCGCTTTATTGGCATATTTTCCTCCTTGTTTCTGTTACCGCTATGGTTTTTATTTGCTTTGGAGCCGTCACTTTTGCCGGAAAGTCTTTCATTTATTGGGCCAAATGAAAAAACAAACGTTCCGATTATCGTACAAATATTTCTAGCTGATTTTGGTATAGAGATTCTACGGATGGCAGCTATACATACACCGACCCCACTTGCCACGGCCATGGGATTAATTGCCGCTGTGTTGATTGGGCAAATTGCGATTGATGTTGGATTATTTGTCCCAGAAGTAATCCTTTATGTATCATTAGCAGCCATTGGGACCTATACGACTCCAAGTTACGAATTAAGTATTGCCAATAAAATAACAAGGCTTTGTTTATTAATCGCGGTAGCCATTTTCCATGGACCAGGATTAATCGTCTCAATTACATTATTCATCATTTGGCTTGCAAGCAAAAAGCCGCTGAATACACCTTATTTATGGCCATTCATTCCATTTTATCCAAAAGCACTACTGCAGATTATTGTTCGCAGGGCGGTACCAGGATCGAAGCTTCGTCCAAGTATTAACCGCCCTAGGGATCGTGTTAGGCAGTAATAAAGTGAAACTTCAATCAGTGGTGGGAGTTCCGATGCATTAGGTGTGTAAGTGCTAACGAAGACATTAGGCAGTGGCGAACTTAGTCGGCCTTCATCCCCCACTGTTAAAAGTTGAACAAATCTGCGAAAAAATAATAAAGCGGCCTAGTCATTGCGATTGTGATTAGCTTGTATTTATGTTAAAGTATTTGTAATATTTCCAATAGGATATTAAAAAAGACAGTTTCTCATGTAGAATTCTGTCTATTTATTTCTAAAGAATGATGCTAAAGCTAAAAAAGAAGAGAATGGCGGATATGATTATCAAGCCTCGTTGTAAGTGAATAAAATAATATCTAAGGCATGTATACAGCTGTGCTTTTAGGAAGAGGGGAAATTATGTATTTACATGGCACATCAAAGGTTAATACTAAGGGTCATCTTGAAATAGGCGGAGTAGACACGGTTGAACTTGCTGAGAAATATGGAACACCATTATATATTTATGATGTATCGTTAATAAGAGAGCGGGCAAGGGGCTTTAAGCAAACATTCGAAAACTTAAAAGTACCTGCTCAGGTTGCTTATGCTAGCAAGGCCTTTTCAACTATTGCGATGGTTCAGCTTGCAGAGGAAGAAGGTCTATCATTAGATGTTGTTTCAGGCGGTGAATTATATACAGCTTTGGCAGCTGATTTTCCGAGAGAGCGTATTCATTTTCACGGAAATAATAAAAGCAAAGAAGAACTTGAAATGGCACTGAAGCACGAGATCGGCTGTATAGTTGTTGATAACTTTTATGAGCTGGAATTATTAAATTCCCTTTGCGAATTATTGAAAATGGACACAAAAATATTATTAAGAGTAACCCCAGGGATAGAAGCACATACCCATGATTATATTTTAACAGGTCAAGCAGATTCGAAATTTGGTTTTGATTTGCAAAATGGGCAAGCAGAAAAGGCTCTTAATATGGCGCTTCAATTTGAGAGAATAGAAGTACTTGGACTTCATTGTCATATCGGGTCGCAAATATTTGAAACAACAGGCTTTATTTTAGCGGCTAAGAAGCTTTTTGAAAAACTGCATGATTGGAAGGAAGCCTTCTCCTATGAGTCTAAGGTTTTAAACTTAGGAGGCGGATTCGGGATTCGCTATACGGATGAGGACAAGCCTCTGCCAGCGGCCCAATATGTAGCCGAAATTATTGAAGAAGTGAAAAAGCAGGCAGAAAATTATTCCATGAAGATGCCTGAAATATGGATTGAGCCGGGAAGATCTTTAGTTGGGGATGCTGGAACTACTCTTTACAAAATTGGATCAAGAAAAGAAGTCCCAAATGTTCGTCAATATGTGGCAGTAGATGGCGGGATGAGCGATAATATTCGACCTGCTCTATATCAGGCGAAATATGAGGCCGTGTTAGCTAATAGGGTACATGAAAAAACAGAGGAAACTGTATCAATTGCAGGGAAGTGTTGTGAATCAGGTGACATGCTTATTTGGGATTTACCTCTTCCAAAATCTGATAGTGATGATTTATTAGCTGTATTTTGTACAGGTGCTTATGGGTATGCTATGGCTAATAACTATAATCGTCTCCCAAGACCTGCTGTTGTATTTGTCGAGAATGGGGAAGCGAAGCTTGTTGTGAAACGGGAAACATATGAGGATTTAATTAGAATGGATCTTTCAATTAAACAAAAAATTAATAATTAAAGCTGCCATTTAAAGGCAGCTTTACTTTATTTTCAGTATGTGGCATGGAAATAATGTTCTCTATCGTGTAAAATGAAGTTGTCCATAGTTTTTTAGATTTCTTTAGGAGGGGCAACTTAGGGTATATGAAGAAAAATAATTGGCTTCTTTTCGTTTTATTCTTAATAGGCAGCCTAGCATGGGGGCTTTTTTATTGGTTCGTTATTGTTCCATCAAAGTGAATCCATTTCGAAAATTGAAATTGAGAAGGATAGTGGAAAATAGCATTTGTGAGGGAGCAAAGGGAGATTTAATACATATATTATTAATAAGTTTGAAATGAATAATTTTTGGGGAAAATAGGGATAGAAATAAGAAATTTGAGCAAAATTTGCATGAATGAAACTAAGCTAACATGCAGAAAAGACTAATCATCATCGTGATAATATGGAATTCGCATGTAAAAGAGATTCCAATAAAAATATCGCATAAGTAAAACGGAGTACACGCAAAAACGGCAGGTCAACACTATGTTTTACTAATAATGAGGGATAATATGTTAATTCGATATAAAAAGGCTTTTGAAAAAATTGCTATGGGACTTTTATCGTTTATGCCAAATGAAAAGGATCTGAAGGTTTTACAGCAGACTATGAAGCAATATGAAACAGCTGAAAACAGGCAATTATTTCTATGGAAGGAAGGGGACGATATTATCGGCTTAATTGGCGTTTCATTTCTGGATGATTCAGCTATGATTGAGCATATTTCAGTCAACCCTTCACATAGGCATCAAGGCATTGGAACGACAATGGTTAAAGCATTGAAAGAAATGTTTGCAGAGAAAGAATTACGGTCAAACGAGATGACTGATTCTTTTCTTAATAAATGTGATTTAAATATAGATGCATAAAGTTTCCTTAACATACACAAAAGCTAAAGCAATCGGAGAATTTACCGATTGCTATTTTTTTCGGCTAGCTTCAGCGCCTAGCCCAGACGTACAGGACGTAATAGTGTCGACAATGCGACA
>NZ_JBALPC010000051.1:18725-23096 GCF_036965225.1 Bacillus sp. JJ1474
TTTGTCGACCTCGAGGTCATAAGCCAATCTGTCAGGAAGGTTAAAGTACAACCTTCCCGCCAGCTCGTCTTATGCTTGTCGGACTTGCAAAGGATGTGCTGACATCGGCGTTCGCCACAGGACGTGGCGGTTTTTAGTCGATGATCATCTGTCAAGGCGCTTTTGCTTTTGATCTCAAAGCAATTAATCGTTCTTGGATCACTTGGCTTCGATCTCTAAGTGAATGCCGGTGAATTAAATCTTTATTGTTTAAATCGCTGTCTTCACACCAGTTTAGCCCTAACTGTGTACATTTGTCCCTACAGCTGGAAATTAATGATGTATCCATTATCGGGAACATATAGCTAGTGTATTGACAGCCTTTCGAAAGGTCATCTTGCCTTTTTTCTAAATCCAGTAAAAACTTTCCCCTGTTTAGTCCCAACTTTTCTATCTGGCTCAAGTTCTTTTTGAAAATTTGGATAGATTTTGATAAAGTTCTTTTAGCGCCGCCAGTGTTCCCACGCCGGTGATGATAATTTGAGACTGCAAATAAAATAAGTCCAACCCAAATAGAATGTTTATTCTTTGGATGAACCCTTTTCCAATATTCCTCAAGAATTTCATGACATTCAAAATAATCCCGATCTCCGTGGAAATGAATTAAATAATCGATATATTCATTTGGATACACGCTTTCACCCCCGATCATGTTTATTTTAACATAAGAAACATAACGGAATGAATGCGAATAGGCTGCTCAAACATGATTTTTTCCCATACTTGGAAAAATAAAAACCCGGCTATGAACCGGGTTTACTTTAAATCTTACAAAGTTATTCATATTCTAATCTCCGAAGCCGTATGACTTCCTCTGACATTTAATTTGCTTACTTCATTAGAAGCACCAAGAAGCACCTACAATAATTAATAGGATAAACAATACGACAATTAAAGCAAATCCTGTGTGCCCAAAGCCTACACTTGACATATCTTATACCTCCTATATTTCTCTCATTTGGTTGTTCAAAATCATCATATGTGGGCAGATGTTAAATGGTATGGGCGAATGAAATGTTTTTTCTTCCAATTTCGTTAAATGAATAAGGTTTAAATTTCTATTGGATATCGAGTATGAATAATTTATACTTATGTTAGTGTTAACTGGGGAATTTAAATAGAAATTTTGGTGAAAATTTTATGCAGGATGTTATGCATTATAATGTAAAGATTGACGCGTTTGAAGGTCCGCTCGATTTGCTGCTTCATTTAATCCACCGGCTTGAAATCGATATATATGATATTCCAGTGGCGGAGATTACGGAGCAATATTTATTATATATCCACACAATGCAGGAGCTTCAGCTTGATGTGGCAAGTGAATATTTGGTGATGGCCGCAACACTTCTGGCAATAAAAAGTAAAATGCTCCTCCCAAAGCATGAAGAGGATTTACTTGATGATGGGCTGATCATTCAAGAAGAAGAGAACCCAATGGACGAGTTAGTTGAGAAATTAATTGAATACCGTAAATATAAAGAAGCGGCTGTTGAACTTAAGGAGATGGAACAAGAAAGAGGTTTGATGTTTACAAAGCCTCCAAGTGATCTTTCCGACTATGTAAAGGAAGTTCAGACTGAAAAAACGGATTTGAATGTGTCTCTATACGACATGCTCGGTGCGTTTCAAAAGCTATTGCGCAGGCAGAAACTGCAGAAGCCGGTTACAACAAAAATTTCTCGTCAGGAAATTCCAATTGAAAAACGAATGGCCGAGATTTTAGATGATTTAAAGAGTATTAGAGGCAGAAAAAGCTTTAACGATTTGTTTGCCGTCCCTGATCGTGAACATATTGTTGTCACATTTCTTGCTGTTTTAGAGCTGATAAAGCGCAAAGAGATACATATCGAGCAAGAGAAAAACTTCTCAGAAATATTCTTGATGATTATGTAGCTTTACGGAAAATTACATGACTGTACACTAAAGGGGGTATAGATACTTGGAGTTAATCAATTGGAAAAGCATTGCAGAAAGCCTTCTTTTCGCAGCTGGGGACGAGGGGCTGTCTCTGAAACAAATCGCCATTGTCTTAGAGATCGATGAAATACAGGCTGAATCGGTTATGAACGAATTAATGGAGGATTACACTGATTCTTCGCGAGGGATAACGATCGTTGAGCTTGCTGGGACCTTCCAGCTGGCAACGAAGAAAGAAAACTCCGATTACCTTAAAAAACTAGTCGTCACTCCGACAACTTCAGGTCTCTCCCAAGCTGCACTAGAGACACTTGCCATTATTGCATATAAACAACCAATAACTAGAGCGGAAATAGAAGAAATTAGAGGGGTCAAAACAGAGCGTCCCCTGCATACTTTAGCTGCAAAAGCCCTTATTAAAGAAGTAGGAAGGGCTGAAGGTACTGGGAGAGCCTATTTATATGGAACGACTAAGGAATTCCTTGATTATTTTGGCTTAAAGCGAATAGAAGAACTGCCGGCCCTTCCTGAAAAAATGGATGAGGACGATTTCCTTCAGGAGGATGCTGATTTATTTTTCGGGAAATTCCAGGAATCATTTAGATCTTGAGTTTAGTCATTTATCTCTAACTATTTATGTTAAAATATAACTATCGTTAATGATAAAATTATTACATATGGGGTTATTGTTCTGGGAGGGTATGGCATGATCATTAAACAGTGTAATGGCTACGAGCTCGAAAAAGAAAAGTCAAATACTTCGGAGGATTTCTTTAATAGAAGTGAAATTACCTTTGAAGAAGATGGTGCAGAAAAAACACTACATGTATTGTATGTCCGCTATTTTGAGGATTTGTTAAATGAATTTACACCGTTCGAATCGAATCCAATCTTTTCTGCAGGTGAAAGGGCAGTGGAATTGAAAGATATTGTTGCTCTGGTTTGCTTATTGAAAAATCCTGGCTTCCGCCACAGAAAACGGCTCTACATAAATACACAGATGGAATTTGCTTCTTATTTTCAGGATATTGATTTTTCTAAACTTCCTGCTATATTTGAAGCTTTGGGGAGTCAAAAAAGCTATCAACTCCACTCTCCCTTAGAATATATTGTTCAGCCAAAATAGCAAATTAAATGCAAAGCAGCCCACAAGCTGCTTTTTTTTATGCAATTTTCCATGGAGTCGGTCATACGATAAAATCGGACCTAGAAAATGTAGGAAAAGAGGGATCAGCATGAGCCGTCTGGAAGAGTATATTCAAGACGTGTTTAAGTGGAATCAAGAAATGCGAGCATTTCTTGAATCGGAAGATACGGAAGGAAAGTCTGAACTTTGGACTAAGATGGACCGCCTGACAAATATAATAGAGGGGATTAAGAGCCCGCAAAGTATGGAGGATCTCTCTGTTGTACAAAGTTATGTTGATGAGCTCCACTCAGACATGGAGAAATATTTTCTTGAAAGGCAGCAGGTTGGCAGTATATATATGCATGAACCAAATGTGGCAGCAGGAAACCATGTGCTTCCTCCGCTGCCATATCCTTATAATGCGCTCGAGCCCTATATATCAGAAGAAATTATGAGACTACACCATGACAAACACCATAAATCGTATATTGATGGATTAAATAAAGCAGAGACCGCATTGCACGAGGCAAGGAAATCCGGAGATTTTTCACTAGTGAAGCATTGGTCAAGGGAACTGGCATTCCATGGCTCTGGTCATTATTTGCACACAATTTTTTGGAATAACATGAAGCCTAAAGGCGGAGGTAAACCATCCGGAGGTTTGTTGAAAGAAATCGAGAAATATTTTGGCAGCTTTGAAGCATTCAAGAAGCATTTCAGTGAAGCAGCAAAGCAAGTTGAAGGTGTTGGCTGGACTATACTTGTTTGGTCTCCACGCTCCCGTCATCTGGAAATCCTCCAATCTGAAATGCATATGCTTTTAACCCAATGGGATACAATCCCATTGCTAGTTCTGGATGTTTGGGAGCATGCCTATTATTTGCAGTATAAAAATAATCGTGGTGACTATGTAAATAATTGGTGGAATCTCGTGAATTGGAAAAATGTTGAAGAACGCTTCCGAAACGCATCAGAGCTAAAATGGAAACCATATTAATCAACTTAAGCTGGCGGAAAACATTTAGTTTTTCGCTTTTTTGTTTTTTAAACACTGTTATTTGCAAGTAGGTGCCCCAGTCAAGTTCGTGTTTTTTGTCATAACCCCGCTTGTCCCGCATAAAATTGTACAAAGAAAAGCGGAAGCGCCTTCGGAACAATCAAAGGACAATTGTTCCTGCGATGAATATTCGCAGTAGCTTTCCTTTGTGTCCAGCCCCGACAAGCATAAGTCAAGCAGGCGAGAAGGGTGTTCTTTCCCTTCTTGACTGATTGGCTTATGACCTCGA